>JAFWEA010000071.1 GCA_017543005.1 Solobacterium sp.
AAGTTTCCTCCTTTTTTGCTATACTGATTCAGGATAGAAAAGAGGATGTGACATGGCTTCAGGCTTTATCAACGGAACAATTTACGGCCGGCAGGAGACCGGTTTCTATGTGGAGGATCAGCGCTTTGTCCGCTTCGGCAGTGATGCCGAAATCAGGAAACTGCTGACGGAAGCGGATGATCTGACGGATCTTGACGGGGGTTTTGTTTTGCCCGGGTTGATCAGCGTCCATACGCACATGCTGGCCGACAGCCGTCAGAATACTGCTCTGCCGGCGGAAGAAGCCCTGGCTGCCTATGGCATCGCGCTGAACAAGGCAGGGATTACCGCCGCCGGCAGTGAGGACTTTGCGGTCTCGGGCTGGCAGGACGGGCTGGATCTGTTCATGAGGCTGGCCTACCAGAACCGCCTGCATGTCCGGGTGAGTGAGCAGTGCCGCTTCCGTGATGAGAATGACTACGCAGCCTTTCTGGATGAAGGCTACGGGGCCGGGATCGGTGATGAGATCTTCTCGGCCGGACCGCTGTATCTGGCTATGAATGAAGCGGATGGAACCCTGCGCTATACGGATGAAGAAGCGGAAACGATGGTGCGTCTGGCCGGCCGCTTCAATACCCCGGTGCTGGCTGAAGCAACCGAACCGGCAGCCCTGGACCAGATCCTGTCGATATTCCGGGAGACTGTCCTGCCCGGCAATCCGTTGCAGGACGGCGTGATCTGCACGGAAACGGTTCATCCCGATCAGCTGGATGAAATCAAGCGGCTCGGCCTGATCTGCGCCATGCCGGCCGGCAGTACGGACGATCCGTATGTCCTGCCGTATCTGAAAGATGATATGACAATGCTGGCCAGACTGATAGAGGCAGCTGACAAGGAGAAGATGATTGCGGCCCTGACGGCCGGGGCAGCCCGGTTTATCGGGCTGGGAAATGACATCGGCCGCCTGCAGGAAGGATACCTGGCTGACTTTATCGTATTGGACAAAGACATCATGACCGGCCCGGCAGAAGAAACAGCCTCGGTCCGCATCAGGATGACGGTGCTTGGCGGAGAGGCGGTGTTTGAACAATGATCCGGATGCTGAAGGATGAAGATATCTTTGCGGCCTGGTGGTGGCTGAACTGGTATACGACCCACACCCGTTCGTTCCTTCGACAGGAGCCGCTGGATAACCGGGTTTTTACCGCCGCTGTCAAGGAAGCAAAGGCAGAGATGCCCTGGCTGGTGCTGCTGGCGGAAGATGTTCCCTGTGCCCTGGCCGGCATTTATGAAAGAAACCTGACGGAAGAAGGCTGGAGCGGTTCGGTGCTGGTGTGCACGGCCCCGGATCTGCGCCGGCAGGGTTATGGCAGAAGAATTCTGAAAGTCCTGACGGAATTGGCGGAAAAGGACGGATATGCCTGTCTGCAGGCCAAGATCATCCCGGCCAATGAAGCCGGCCTGGCCCTGCTGAAAAGCTGCCGTTATACCGAGGAAACTGCTGAAGGGGATGAGATCCTTTATCAGTATGTAATTACCGCCAATGCCGGCCGAAAGGATACACCGGAGAACACGGATCCTTACGGTACGGTAAGACCGGGCCGGGTGCCGGTATGAAACAGGTAATTCTGGCCGGCGTCTTTTCCCGGCTCAAGGATGCCGAACCGCTGCTGGCGGAAACCGAAGCTCTCTGCCATGCGGCGGAGATGAATGTGGTCTGCACCGTGCTGCAGCAGCTGAACCGGCCGGATCCGGCCACGGTGTTCGGAAGCGGCAGGCTGCAGGAACTCTGCGATACTGTTAAGGAAACCGAAGCGGAAATGGTTGTGTTCGCCCATCCGGTTTCACTCTCGGCGGCGGAACATGTGGCAGAAGCCTGCGGGGTCGAAGTGATTGACCGGACAGCGCTGATCCTGCACATCTTCTCAAGACGGGCCCGCAGCCGGCAGGCCAAACTGCAGGTTGAGACAGCCCGGCTGGCCTATGCCCTGCCCGGGGTGATCCGGCAGAATGATGAGGCAGAGACCCATGCCCGGGGCGGTTCCTTCAGCAACCGCGGTGCCGGTGAAATGCGCTCTTCGTTAATCCGGCGGCGGTACCAGAACCGCATCCGGCAGCTGAAAAACGAACTGAAGAAAATTGAAGCCCAGCAGTCCTCTTCGGAAAACAGAAGAACCAGGACCCGGCTGAAGCGGGTGGTCCTGGCCGGGTATACCAATGCCGGCAAAAGCAGTCTGATGAATGCACTGCTGGCGCTGGGCGGCAACGGCCGTGAAGTGACAGCCCAGGACCGCCTGTTTGAGACGCTTGATACCAGCGTGCGGCGGATCCGCACCGGCAGCGGCGAGTTCCTGCTGTATGATACCGTCGGGTTTGTGTCCGATCTGCCCCATGAACTGATTGAGGCGTTCCATACCACCCTGGCATCGGTGCGGGAAGCGGACCTGATCCTGCATGTCATCGACGGCAATGATCCGCAGTGGCAGTACAAGGCGGAAGTGACGGAGACAACCTTGCAGGCCATCGGGGCCGGGGAAGTGCCGGTGCTGCGGGTATTCACCAAGGCAGATGCGGGGATTGACCCGGAAATTAACGGGCTTTGCGTATCGGCCCTGACCGGGGCCGGACTGGCCGAACTGAGTGAAGAAATCCTGCGCCGGCTGTATCCGGACGAGACAACCGTGACGTGTCTGGTTCCATATGATAAAATGGCGCTTGTTGAGACGTACCGTAAAATTGCGAGAATCCGGCTGCTGGAAAATACCGAAGCCGGTCAGCGCCTGCAGCTGCAGGGCAGCCGGGTGCTGCTGAAGCCGTTTGAACGGTACATGGAAAGGGAAGAAAATGAAAACAGTATGGGAAAAGGCTGATGCGAAGACCATCAGCGCGATCATGACCTTCGGGGATGAGTACCGCAGTTTCCTCGGCAAAACAAAGACCGAGCGGGAATTTGTCAAGGAAGCCAGAGCTCTGGCCGAAGCAAAGGGCTTCAAGGATCTGGCAGCGAAGAAGGGCAAGCTGAAGGCCGGCGACAAGGTCTACGCCGTCAACCGCAACAAGAATCTGTGCCTGTTTGTCATCGGCAAGAAGCCGCTGACCGACGGTCTGAATATCCTGGGCGCACACATCGACTCGCCGCGCCTGGACCTCAAGCAGCATCCGATTTATGAAAAGGACGGACTGGTCCTGCTGGATACCCACTATTACGGCGGCATCAAGAAGTACCAGTGGGTCGCCCGGCCGATGGCATTGCACGGGGTTGTCTGCAAGACTGACGGCACCACCGTGGAGATCTGCATCGGTGAAAAGGCCGATGATCCGGTTGTCGGTATCAGCGACCTGCTGATCCACCTGGCTGCCGAGCAGATGAAGAAGCCGGCGTCCACCGTTGTGGAAGGCGAAGCCCTGAACGTGCTGGCCGGCTCCATCCCGATGAAGGGTGCGGAGAAAGATCCGGTCAAGGCATATCTGCTCGACCTGCTGAAGGAACAGTACGATATTGAAGAAGATGATTTCGTTTCCGCGGAAATCGAAGTCGTGCCGGCAGAAGCACCGCGGGACTACGGTCTCGATCGGTCCATGGTGCTGGGCTACGGTCACGATGACCGGGTCTGCGCCTATACATCCATGCGGGCCATCCTCGAAATGAAGAAGCCGGAACGGACTTCCTGCTGCATCCTCGTGGACAAGGAAGAAATCGGTTCGGTCGGTGCGACCGGCATGCAGTCCCGCTGGTTTGAAAGCCTGCTGGCAAAGCTGCTGGCCATGCAGGGCAGTGAATCCATGGTTGCCCTGAATGACTGCCTGAACAACTCCAAGATGCTCTCCAGCGATGTTTCGGCCGCCTTTGATCCGAACTATCCGGAAGTCAACGATCCGAAGAACTGCGCTTACTTCGGCGGCGGCATTGTCTTCAACAAGTACACCGGGGCCCGCGGCAAGAGTGGCTCCAACGATGCCAATGCGGAATACGTGGCCGAAGTCCGGCGGGCCATGCAGAAGGGTGATATCACCTTCCAGACCTCGGAACTGGGCGCTGTGGATGTCGGCGGCGGCGGAACCATTGCCTACATTCTCGGCAACCTGAACATGGATGTCATCGATGCCGGCATTGCCGTGCACAACATGCATGCCCCGAGCGAGATCGTTTCCAAGGCTGACGTCTACGAAGGCTACAGAGCTTACCAGGCCTTCCTGACATACATGGGGGAATAAGGACATGGCAGACAAGCAGAAGCACACACCGGGTGCAGTCATCATGACCCGTTCGGTCTTCCAGGGTCAGCGCAAGGCCAGATGGGTCTTCCGTGAGAAGGCCTTTGACCGCAACGATACCGGCTGGCGGATCGTCGGTGACGGCGATACCCAGGGCTATATCAACCACGAGGAAAACATCCTGCTGCTGGATCTCAAGACCATCGAGCATGTGGAACCGATCATCATGGAAATCATCGAACTGCCCATCGGCACGGAACTGGAACTCCACGATGACGAAGAGGGGAAATACTTCACCGATACAACCACCGGCGAGCGTATCAAACGGCCCGGCCAGGAATAAGAAATCAGGCACTGCCAACAGGCGGTGCTTTTCTTTCGGTTTCAGTGCCGAGATGATTGACATGCATGGTATGCAGGTATATAGTTTATTTGTACATATGAACAGATGTAAATATGTTCAAATGGAGAAATGATGACGGAACTGACCGATAAAGAAAAAATGACCCGGATCCGGACGGACCTGCCGGATGATGAGGAACTGTATGACCTGGCTGAAGTGTTCAAGGTCTTCGGGGACCAGACCCGGGTGAAGATCATGTATTCCATCCTGAAAGGGGAGCTCTGTGTGGCGGAAATCGCCGATGTCCTGGATATGACGCAGAGTGCGATCTCCCATCAGCTGCGGATTCTGAAAAACGCCAAACTGGTGAAGAGCCGCCGGGACGGAAAAGTTATTTACTATAGTCTTGATGATGATCACGTTGCCCAGATCCTGCGGATCGGCACGGAACATCTTGAAGAACAGAATGAAAAAGGAGAGGAATGATCATGAAGAAAACTTACGAAATCTATGTCGACTGCGCCAACTGCGCCCAGAAGATGGAGGACACAGCCAACAAGGTGGACGGTGTCGCCAAGGCCACTGTCAGTTTCATGACCCAGAAGATGAAGGTCGAATTCGCTGACGGTGCCGACGCTCCGGCCGTCATGGAGGAAGTCCTGAAGGCCTGCCAGAAGGTAGAGCCGGACTGCGAAATCAAGCTGTAAACAACAATATTCGGGAGGCTGGCTGATATGACGAAAAGACAGAAAAATACATTGATGCGCATAATTGTTTCGGCAGTTCTGCTGATCATTGTCATTGTCCTGGAAAAAACGACCGCCTGGCCGGCCTGGACGTACCGCGTGCTTGTACTGGTGCCGTATTTTATCATCGGCCACGATGTCCTCAGAAAAGCTCTTCTGGGCATCAAGAACAGGCAGGTATTCGATGAAAACTTCCTGATGGCAACAGCGACGGTCGGCGCGATGATTCTCGGTGAGACCACCGAGGGCGTCGCGGTCATGCTGTTCTATCAGATCGGTGAACTCTTCCAACAGCTGGCTGTCGGCAGATCCCGCCGCAGTATTTCCGCCCTGATGGATATCCGGCCGGACTATGCCAATATCGAGCAGCCGGACGGAACCCTGGAACAGGTGGATCCGGATGATGTGGAAACCGGTACGGTGATTGTCGTGCAGCCGGGTGAGCGGATTCCGATCGACGGGGTGGTCGTGGAAGGCGTATCCAGCCTGAACACGGCGGCATTAACCGGGGAAAGCCTGCCCCGGGAAGTCATGCCGGGTGATGATGTCATCAGCGGCTGCGTGAACAACAACGGCCTGCTGAAGGTGAAAACCACCAAGCCGTTTGAGGAATCCACGGTTTCACGGATTCTGGACCTGGTGGAAAATTCCAGCATGAAGAAGGCCAAAGCCGAAAACTTCATTGCCAAGTTTGCCCGCGTCTATACTCCCGCGGTATGCGGCAGCGCGCTGGCTCTGGCGGTCATTCCGCCGGTGGTGCTCGGCCTGGCCGGACAGGGATGGAACTTCGGCACCTGGGTGTTCCGGGCCCTGACCTTCCTGGTCATCAGCTGCCCGTGTGCGCTGGTGGTCAGTATCCCGCTGAGCTTCTTCGGCGGCATCGGCGGGGCCTCCCGCAATGGTATCCTGGTCAAGGGCTCGAACTATCTGGAAGCCCTGGCGGATGCGTCGATTGTCGTCTTTGACAAGACCGGTACGCTGACCAAAGGTGTCTTTGAAGTGACCAAGACAACCCCGGTGGAAGGAGTATCGGCAGAAGAGCTGCTCGAATGTGCGGCGCTGGCGGAAAGCTACAGCACTCATCCGGTGGCGAAGAGCCTGCGGAAGGCGGTCGGCAGGCAGCTGGATCAGTCCCGCATTGAAAATGTCGAGGAGATCGCCGGCCATGGTGTCAGAGCCGAAGTGGACGGACACGAGATCCTTGCCGGCAATGCCAAGCTCATGGACCGCTATCATGTCGAATACGTTGCGAATGAAGAACCCGGCACGATCGTATACACAGCCAGGGACGGCAAATTCCTCGGTTCGGTCACGATCAATGACGTGCTGAAGGAAGATACCGTCGAAGCGCTGAAGCAGATGAAGCAGTGCGGCATCCGCAGAACCGTGATGCTGACCGGTGATGCCGAACAGGCCGCGGCCGTTGTGGCAAAACAGACCGGGGTCGATGAATACCATGCCGGACTCCTGCCGGCTGACAAGGTCACCTGGATCGAGAAGATGCTGCTGGAAAAATCCGAGAAGGAAGTGCTGTGCTTCGTGGGTGACGGCATCAACGATGCACCTGTGCTGTCCCGGGCTGACGTCGGCATTGCCATGGGTGCCATGGGTTCCGATGCGGCCATTGAAGCGGCGGATATCGTCCTGATGGACGATGACATTGCCAAGATTCCGAAGGCTGTCAGCATTGCCCGCAAGTGCCTGCGGATCGTCCGTGAGAACGTTGTCTTCGCGATCGGGGTCAAGCTGATCTGCCTGGTGCTGAGTGCCTTCGGGTATGCCAATATGTGGTGGGCCGTCTTCGCGGATGTCGGCGTCATGGTGCTGGCTGTCCTGAATGCCACCCGGACCTTATCCATGCGATAATCACAAACCGGACAATGTCCGGTTTTTTTCTGGCCAAAGCCGGTTTGTGGTATTCTGATAGACATAAGAGGATCAAAGCCATGATTAAGATACTGCTGTGGGACATCGACGGAACGGTGCTCAACTTCCTGGAGGCTGAGAAAAATGCCATCCGCATGGGGTTTGAGAAATTTTCCCTCGGTCCCTGTACGGATGAGATGCTGCAGGCATACTCAGCCATCAATGAAATATACTGGCAGCGCCTGGAGCGGGGTGAGATGAGCAAGCCGGAGATTCTGACCGGCCGCTTCCGGGAGTTCTTTTCCCGGTATGATCTGCCGGTGGAGATCGCCGCAGAATTCAACCGCCGGTACCAGACCAATCTCGGCGAAACGATCTGTTTCAACGATAATGCCTTTGAACTGATCACCGGCCTGAAAAACCGGGTGTTTGAGTATGCCGTGACCAACGGCACGGCCGTGGCCCAGGAGAAGAAACTGCGCCGCTCCGGTCTGGATCAGGTGTTTGACGGGATCTTCATCTCTGAGCGCCTCGGGGTCGAGAAGCCGTCCCGGAAGTTCTTTGAACAGGTATTTGAAACGATCGGAAACCCGGATCCGGATGAAGTGATGATCATCGGTGATTCCCTGACCAGCGATATGCCGGGCGGACTGAATACCGGCATCCGCACCTGCTGGTACAATCCTGCCCACCGGCAAGTACCGGAAGGAATGCATCTGGATTATGTGATTGACAACCTTTCCGCAGTAACTGCCATCCTTGATCAGGAAGGGACACCGGAGCTGTGGGACCTGCTGGACAAAGAACATCGTCCGACCGGCCGGCGCGGTGTGCGCGGGGAAGCAATGGCGGCGGATGAGTATCATCAGGTTGTACATATCTGCATCTTCAACGAAAAGGGAGAGATACTGATCCAGCAGCGGACCGCCGGGAAGAAAGAGTGGCCGTCTTACTGGGATGTATCGGTCGGCGGCAGTGCCCTGGCCGGTGAAACAAGCCGTCAGGCAGCGGCCCGGGAACTGCATGAAGAACTGGGCATCCGCTTTGATTTCAGCGATACAGAGCCCGTCATGACCGTGCATGACCGCAACATCTATGATGATTTCTTTGCCCTGGTGCTGCCGGTGGAACTCTCATCCCTGCATCTGCAGGAAGATGAGGTAAGCCGGGTGGGCTGGGCTGATTATGATACCGTGCGGCAGATGATCGCGGCAGGTACCTTCATCCCGTACCGGCCGGGCTATCTGGAGGTCATGTTTGCCAGCCGCGGCACAACAGGAGCGATTGAGAGGTACAGACAATGAAACCGGAGAAAATGCTGGAAATCCTGCAGACAGCAGGCAGACTGAAGACGGCAGTCAGACACTGCTGGACCGACGCGGACCGCCGTGAAAGCGTGGCTGATCACAGCTGGCGCATTGCCCTGATGGCGATGCTGATGCGGGATGAAGAGGAGTTCGCCGGTTATGACATGGACCGGGTCATCCGCATGTGCCTGATCCATGATCTGGGGGAAGCCTTTACCGGTGACATCCCGACATTTGAAAAAACCGACGGAGCCAGGGTGACGGAAGACGAACTGTATGCGGCCTGGGTCGCCTCATTCCCGCAGCCCCAGCAGTCCAGCTGGCAGGAACTGTTGGCCGAGATGAAGGAACAGCAGACCCCGGAAGCGAAACTGTACAAGACTCTGGACCGGATCGAAGCCCTGATCTCACACAATGAATCCGATCTGGATACCTGGCTGCCGCTGGAATATGACCTGCAGTATACATACGGGAAAAAGGAAATGGACCAGATCCCGTACATGCAGAGGCTGCGGCAGGCCGTGGATGCCTGGACAACCGAAAAGATCAATGAAAAAAACGGCACCGGTAAGATGCCGCAGTAAGTAAAAAAATGGATGGGTCAGCCCATCCATTTGATTTTGCTTTCCGTACCGTTCAGGACCCGCTTCAGGTTGGCCCGGTGCCGGTAGGTGACAAACAGCCATAATACCGTCAGGGACAGCGAGATGCTCGGATCACATTTCAGTACGTAGCTGACAATGACTGCGGCCAGAATCGAGAGGATGCTGGCCACCGAGACCATTTTGCCCAGGTAGAGGATGACAAAGAAGCACAGGATCGGGAACAGGAACTGCCAGAACCAGTGCCCGGTCATCAGGGCAACGATGCCGAGAAAATAACCGTAGGTTGTGGCCACGGCCTTGCCGCCATGGAACTGGGCAAAGACCGGGAAACAATGGCCGAAGCAGCAGGCCAGACCGGCATAGATGACCGCTTCCGGTGCCAGCTTGGAAGCAATCAGCATGCTCAGAAAAGCCTTCAGGGCATCCAGGACAGTGACGGATATCGCTGCCGGTTTGCCCAGCACCCGGCCGGCATTGGTGGCGCCCAGGTTGCCGGAGCCTTCCTTCCGGATATCTTTATGGTAAAAAACCTCGCCGATGATCAATGCCCAGGGCACCGATCCGAAGAGATAACTGATAACAATGGCAAGAACAGTATTCATTGCGGCTCACCTCACGGATTATTCTACCATAATGCGGGATTTTCGGGGATTCACGCGAATAATATCCTTGTATGGTCATTCTTTTTCTGAACATGCTGAGCGGGGCCTGCCTGGGCAGCTTTGCCTGCTGTATGCGCAGCCGCCTGAAACAACGTCGTTCCCTGCAGGGCAGAAGTGTATGTGAAAGCTGCGGGCATGTCCTGGGGCCGGCGGATCTCATCCCGGTCCTCAGCTATCTGTGCAGTCACGGGCGCTGCCGGTACTGCGGCTGCCGGATCAGCCCGGAAACACTGGTGTTTGAAGGGATCGGGGCCCTGGCGGGCCTGCTGTTTACAGTAAGCAGAGGGTGGTAATTTTTGGTATAATATTGCCGGTTAACAAGGAGATTTGAATGACAGCAAAACAGAGCTATGATGAACACAGTATTCAGATTCTGAAAGGCCTGGAATCTGTCCGCAAACGCCCGGGTATGTATATCGGTTCGACGGACAGCCGCGGACTTCATCATCTGATCTGGGAAATCGTGGACAATTCCATCGACGAAGCAATCAACGGGTACGGCAAGAAAATCAGCATTACCCTGGAAGAAGACGGTTCCTGCACGGTACAGGATGAGGGCCGCGGCATGCCGACAGGCATGCACGAAAGCGGCGTGAATACCCTGCAGGTTATTTTTACGGTTCTGCATGCCGGCGGCAAGTTCACCAGTGAAGGCGGCTATAAGACAGCCGGCGG
This sequence comes from Solobacterium sp., assembly GCA_017543005.1. GTDB lineage: Bacteria > Bacillota_I > Bacilli_A > Erysipelotrichales > Erysipelotrichaceae > Bulleidia. The sequence continues at coordinate 10,399 of JAFWEA010000071.1, forward strand.
TCTGCACGGTGTCGGCGCCTCGGTTGTCAACGCCCTGAGCGAATGGCTGGAAGTCGAAGTGGCCCATGACGGCAAACTGGTCCGCATGCGGTTTGAGCACGGCGACCAGAAGATCGGCAAGCTGGAGGATCTCGGCCGGACCAACCGGACCGGTTCCACCGTCCGCTTCAAGCCGGATCCGGCCATCTTCACCACCGTCGATTTCAAGTTTGATACGGTCTGTGAGCGGGCCCGGGAAAAGGCGTTCCTGCTCAGCGGCATCGCCATGACCGTGAGCGATAAGCGCAGCCGGCGGACGGCCAGTGAAACCTTCTGCTATGACGACGGTCTGACCGCTTATCTGAACTATCTGACCGAAGACAGAACCCCGATGATGAACCCGGTCAAGCTGAGCGGGGAATCCCAGGGGATCAAGATCGAATGCGCATTCCAGTATACGGATGATTACCAGGAGAATACCTACAGTTTTGTCAACCTGGTGCGCACCATTGACGGCGGCACCCACGAAGTCGGATACAAGGCGGCCTTTACCAAGGCAGTCAATGACTATGCCAGGACCCATGGCCTGCTCAAGGAAAAAGACAAGAATCTGGAAGGCGGCGATGTGCGGGAAGGCCTGACATCGGTGCTTTCCGTTTCCGTGCCGGAAGAGATCCTACAGTTTGAAGGCCAGACCAAGGGCAAGCTCGGCACCCCGCAGGCCAAGGCGGCAGTCGATGCCGTGGTGGCGGACAAGCTGGCTTACTGGCTGGAGGAAAACGGTGAACAGAGTGTCCGGCTGATCCGCAAGATGATGAAGGCGGCCATGGCCCGGGAAGCTGCCCGGCGGGCCCGTGATGATGCCCGCAAGGGAAAGAAGACGACCAAAAACGAAAAGATTCTTTCCGGCAAGCTGGCTCCGGCCCAGACCCGGGACGCGACCCATAAGGAACTGTTCCTGGTTGAGGGTGACTCGGCCGGCGGCAGTGCCAAGCAGGGCCGTGACTCCCGCTATCAGGCGATCCTGCCGCTGCGGGGCAAGGTGCTGAATACCGAAAAATGCACGATGAGCGAGATTGAAAAGAATCTCGAGCTGAATACCCTGATTCATGCGATTGATGCCGGGGTGGGGGCGAACTTTGACTACCAGGCCTCCAATTACAGCAAGATCATCATCATGACCGATGCGGATGATGACGGCTCGCATATCCAGATCCTGCTGCTGACGTTCTTCTACCGCTACATGCGGCCGCTGCTGGAACAGGGCATGGTCTACATCGCCCTGCCGCCGCTGTACAAGGTCTCCAAGGGCAAGCAGACACAGTACTGCTATACCGATGAGGAACTCGATGCGGTCCGCAAAAAACTGGGACGGATCGAAGTGCAGCGCTACAAGGGCCTTGGTGAGATGAATGCCTCCCAGCTGTGGGAGACCACCATGGATCCGGCCACCCGGACTTTGATCCGGGTCGGCATCCAGGATGAAATGCTGGCTGACAAGCGGGTTTCGGTGCTGATGGGCGACAAGGCTGACCGGCGCCGCAAGTGGATTGAAGACAATATCTCCTTCACGCTGGAGGATGATTTCAAGGTGGACGCATAATGGCTAAGAAGAACGAATTTGAAGATCATACAAAATATGTGCCGGTGCTCCTGGAAGATGTCATGGGCGACCGGTTCGGCCGTTATGCCAAATATATCATTCAGGAGCGGGCCCTGCCGGATGCCCGGGACGGTCTGAAACCGGTCCAGCGCCGGATTCTTTATGCCATGTATCACGATGGCAATACCTGGGATCACCCGTACCGCAAGTCGGCCAAGACGGTCGGTCTGGTCATCGGTAATTATCACCCGCATGGTGATACCTCGGTTTATGACGCAATGGTCCGCATGTCCCAGGACTGGAAGGTGCGGCTGCCGCTGATCGACATGCACGGCAACAACGGTTCCATCGATGATGACCCGGCAGCGGCGATGCGTTATACGGAAGTGCGGCTGGCCAAGGTGACACAGATCATGGAAGATGACTTGGACAAGGATACCGTGGAGATGGCCCCGAACTTCGATGATACGGAAAACGAACCGACGGTTCTGCCGGTGCCGTTCCCGGTCATGCTGGTCAACGGGGCCACGGGCATCGCGGCCGGCTATGCGACCAACATGCCGCCCCACAACCTGAGCGAGGTTGTTGACGTGACCATTTACCGCCTGCAGAATCCGGATTGTGAGCTTTCCGAGATCATTGAACTGATCCCCGGTCCGGACTTTCCGACCGGCGGCATCGTACAGGGCGCCCAGGGCATCCGGGAGGCATATGAAACCGGACACGGCCGGGTGGTCGTACGGGCCAAGGCGGAAATCGTTCAGGCCAAGACCTGCCGGCAGATTGTCATTACGGAAATCCCGTATGAAGTCATCAAGAGCGATCTGGTCAAGAAGATGGATGAAATCCGGCTGTCCCGTGATATCGACGGGATTCTGGACGTCCGGGATGAAAGTGACCGAACCGGTCTGAAGATTGTCGTCGATGTCCGCAAGGATGCCGATGCCAATATGATTCTGAACTATTTCTACAAGAACACCGACCTGCAGATCTATTACAGCTACAATAATGTGGCGATTATCGACAAGCGGCCGGTGCAGGTGGGCCTGCTGGGGCTGCTCGATGCGTTTATTGCCTTCCGCAAGGAAGTGGTCATCCGCCGTTCGAAGTTCGAACTGGACCGCATGGAGAAGCGCTGTCATGTGATCGAAGGCCTGATGAAAGCCGTATCGATCCTCGATCAGATCATCGATATCATCCGGCATTCCCAGGACAAGGCCGATGCCAAGCGCAACCTGATGGCCGAATTCGGCTTTGATGAACCCCAGGCCGAAGCGATTGTCACCCTGCGGCTGTACCGCCTGTCCAATACGGATATCTATGAACTGCGGGAAGAGTTTGCCGAACTGGTCAATCAGATCGAAGAGACCAGGTCCATTCTCGAAAACCCGAGTATCCTGACCCATGTCATCGTGCAGGAACTCAAGGCTGTCCGCAAGGAATACGGCCAGGAGCGCCGGACGAAGATCGAGGATGAGATCAGTGAACTCGTCATCAACCGCTCCAGTATGGTGGCCAGCGAACGGGTCGTCGCAACGGTCAGCCGGGACGGTTATGTCAAGCGCGTTTCCCTGCGTTCCTACAGTGCCAGTGAGGGCATCCCGACCGGCCTGAAGGAAGGGGATGAACTGATCGGCCATATCGAGTGCGATACGCTCGATACGCTGCTGCTGTTTACTTCGAAGGGCAACTATGCCTGCCTGCCGGTCTGGCAGATCGATGAAGGCAAATGGAAGGACCTCGGCATGCACCTGAACAAGGTGGTGCGGATCGAAGGGGATGACAAGATCAGGAATGTGATCGTGATCCACAGCTTCGATACCTATGCCTGGATCGTCACAGCCTCCTCGGATGGCTTTATCAAGAAAACCCCGGCCTCAGCCTGGCAGGTACAGCGCAACAGCCGGGTGACACCGGCCATGAACCTCAGCCCGAAGGCTGAACTGCTGACCGCCTTTGCGGCCTATCCGGAAGACAGTGTCACGCTGGTGACCAGAGACGGCTTTGCCAGCCGCTACAGCCTGGACCAGGTGCCGGAAACCGGTGTCAAAGCCAAGGGTGTCAAGGCCGTCAACCTCAATGCCGGGGATCAGCTGGCCTTTGCCTGCCCGCTCCGCAAAGGAATACAGAGTGTGCTGTTTGTCTGCCGCAGCGGGGCCATGAAGCGGGTCCGCCTGGATGACATCCAGCTGGGCAACCGGCCGGTCAAGGGCAGGCTGATTGCCAAGAAAGTAAAATCCAATCCGCATGAACTCATGCTGGCCAGACCCGTCAACCCGGGTGATATCCTGACTTTCTATGATCCGGAAGAACATCTGCTGAAAGCGTCAGAAGTGCCGCTGAAGACCACCGACACCACCTTCAGCACCCCGCTGAGCCTGAAGGCCGGCTGGTATCTGCGCCGGGGCATTGAGGACTGCCGCATGGTGGACATTCCGCCGGAAGCGGCTGCCGCCAGGGAAGAGGAGAGTCATCCGGATGTGGAAAAACTGAGTCTCTTTGATGAAGAAGGTGAAAGAAGATGAAACGTTGCCGCGGCTGCGGAGCAGTGCTGCAGACAGAAGACAAGAACCTGCCGGGTTATACCCCCAAGGCAGAGAATGATTACTGTCAGCGCTGTTTCCGCCTGATTCACTATGATGATCTGACGGTATCCATGCGGACCGGAATTGATCCGGATCTGGTACTGGAGGAAATCCGCCGTCTGGATGCGCTGGTTCTGTGGGTCGTGGATCTGTTTGACTTTGAGGCCGGCATGATCCCGGGACTATCCCGCCGGCTGGACAACAAGGATATCATCCTGGTCTGTGCCAAGCGGGATATCCTGCCGGATACCCTGAACCATGAGAAAATTGCCCGGTTTGTCTTTGGCCGGCTGCACGAGATGGGCATCAAGGTCAAGGGCCTGGTGCTGACCTCCAAGCTGCAGAACGAAGGCATTGAGGAAGTACGCAATGCGGTCCGGATGAGCTATGCCGGCCGGCCGGTTGTCGTCATGGGCCGGGCCAATTCCGGCAAGAGCACGCTGCTCAACCATCTGCTGGGGGAGGAAGTGCTGACCAGCAGCCGGTATCCGGGCACCACCCTGGAATTCAACCACATGGAAATCGACGGCATCGATTACATTGATACCCCCGGTATCGAGATCGGTGACAGTCTTTTGATGGAAGTAAAGGAAGAAGATCTGAAGACAATCCTGCCGGCCCGCATGATCAAGCCGCAGGTGTATCAGGTCAATAAGGATCAGAGTTTTGCGATCGGCGGCCTGGCCCGGATTGATCTGACTGAGTGCGATCATGCCAGCTGCGTCTTCTACCTGAGCGACAAGCTCTCGATCCACCGCAGCAAGCTGCAGGGCGCGGATGCCCTGTGGGAAAAGCACTATGGCGAACTGTTCACGCCGGTGCCACTGCATGATGAATTCCATTCCACAACCATCCGCAAGAACATGGACAAGATGGATATCGTCATCGAAGGTCTGGGCTGGGCCAGCGTGTCCGGACAGATCTCAACGATTACGGTCAAGGCCCCGAAGGGCGTCAATATCACATTCAGAAAGGCGATGCTTTGATATGCTGACAGGAAAACAGAAACGTTATCTCCGCTCGCTGGCGGAAACCCAGCCGGCCCTGTTCCAGATTGGCAAGGACGGTCTGAGCGACAATCTGATCATGACCGTCAACAATGCGTTCAATACGCGGGAACTGGTCAAGGTCAAGCTGCTGCAGTCAGTGGCGGATGATCCGAAGGAAATCGGCTTTGATCTGGCCATGTACACGCACAGTGAACTGGTGCAGATTATCGGCCGGACCATCCTGCTGTACAAAAAGGGAAAGAAGCCGGAGATCATTCTGCCATGAGCAGGACGGCTGTCATCCGTGGCCGCTTTGATCCGGTAACGGCAGAAGATGTGGCCTTTGCGGTCCGGCTGCGGCGGGAAAAGCAGTATGAAAAGATTGTCTTTGTCCCGGTGGCGGAAGGCAGTCTGCCCCGTGAGACAAGACAGGATCTGCTGCAGGCGGCCCTGAAGCCTTACCGGCGCTTCTGTACCGGGGAAGAGCCGCAGGATGCCGATGTCTATACCTCTGGTGCCGAAGAAAAGGAAGCGGCGGTGCGGCAGGGAAACTATGCCCTGGCAGCCCGCGGCATCCGGAAACTGCTGGCCGCCGAAGGACTTTACTTTGAAGATCTGGTCGATGCCTGCTGCAATCCCCACCGGGCCGCGCATTCGCGGGCCGTGGCGGATCTTTGCCGGCAGCTGGCGGAAGCGCATGGGCTGGACGGGGATCTGGCCTGGCGGGCCGGGATGCTCCATGATATTACCAAGGGCCGCAGTGAAGAGTGGGGCCGGCGGATCCTGGAGCGCTATGAACCGGAGGCCCTGCAGTATGCCCCGCCGGTGTGGCACAGTTTTACCGCCCCGGTCTGGCTGAAACAGAACCTCGGCATCACTGATCACGAACTGCTTGCGGCAATCCGCAATCATACGCTGGGCGGCAGTCAGACGCCGCTGGCCATGATTCTGTATATTGCCGACAAGACCGAACCGACAAGAGGATATGATTCTACCGGGGAAATTGCCCTGAGTATGAAGGATCTGGCAGCCGGCTTTGCCCTGGTGAAGCAGGAGGCTGCCGAATGGCTGAAAAAGGGAGGCGCAAATGGCTGAATTGCTTGAAATGACCGAACGGACACTGTCCGAAAAACTCGGCGAAAACATCGTTGCCATCGATATGCGGAGTGTCAATCCGTTTACCGACTGGTTTGTCATCGTGACGGCCAGGAATCTGCGGCATGCGTCATCGCTGGCCGATGATCTGATTGAGGCAGCGGAAAAGCAGGGCTTCCCCGTCCGCACCCGTGAGGGTGAGGAGGGCAGCACCTGGATTCTCGTTGACCTCTATGGCGTCATCGTGCATATCTTTACGGAAGAAGGAAGAATGCAGTACCGGCTGGAAAACCTCTGGGGTGACCTGCCGATGCAGCGTTACGAAGACTAAAAAAATCCCGCAAGGGATTTTTTTATGAACTCGGGGTTTCAATCGGCTGCAGGATATCGTAGTCATCATACAGCTTGTTCAGGGCCAGCCACTGCCGGAAGTCATCGATGCTGATCGGCTGCTGGGGATTCCACTCCAGGGTGTTGTCGATGACGATCTCACCGTTGTCATTGCGGCAGGCCACAAAGGCCGGATAGACCGACACGCCCCACTCGTTTTTCAGCCGGGTGGTCAATTGCTTCTCGTCAATGCCGGACAGGTCCACAAACTCGATCAGGGACATCAGGTCATTCTCGGTTTCGTTATTGACGCTCTTGAGCACCGTGTTTTCCAGATACAGGCAGTCATTGCTGTCGACCGTACAGAAAAAATAATAGTGCATGGTGGAGTTGCCGGTGCTGCGGGTATATTCCTTCAGCGTCTCGTAGTCCAGTGAAACCGTCGCAATGGCCGATTCACTGCCGGCATCCGTCTGCTCCGGCTCAAATATACGGAACCCGACCAGGACCCCGCTGTAGATGACCAGCAGGACCATGAGGGTGAACATAATACGTTTCAACATAAGCCTAATTATATCGAAGGGCCGTACGGTTTGCAATTTGCGCCGCTTTGTAAATGAAAAAAGAATTCGTAAAGTTTTCATAAAAAAAATATTTTCCTCAGCGGCCAATGATGACTATAATGAAATGTATTTTTTCTGATCAGAAGGAGTGATGAAAAGTGGAAAGAATATCCGGTACCGTTTCTAGAGGTCTGCGGGCTCCGATCATCAAGACTGGTGATGATCTCAGCACCATTGCTGTCGACACCCTGATGAAGGCTGTGGACAACGGCGAGGTTGTTCCGCGCGACCGTGACATTCTGTGCATTACGGAATCCGTTCTGGCCCGGGCGCAGGGCAACTACTGCACCACGGAACAGATCGGCAAGGATGTCCGGGCAAAGATGGGCGGAAAGACAATCGGTGTGATCTTCCCGATTCTCAGCCGCAACCGTTTTGCGGTCTGCCTGCGCGGCTTTGCCAAGGGCGCCGAGAAGATTGTCCTGCAGCTGAGCTATCCGGCAGATGAAGTCGGCAATCATCTCGTTGATATTGATCTGGTGGATGAAAAGAATGTTGATCCGTATTCCGATATTCTGACGGAAAGCCGCTTTGAGGAACTCTTCGGCAAGTCCAGGCATCCGTTTACCGGCATGGACTATGTGGCATACTACAAGGATGTCATTACAGCGGAAGGCTG
>JAFWEA010000072.1 GCA_017543005.1 Solobacterium sp.
ACTGTGCAGCTGAAAGCAAATGATGAAGAGAGCGAAACTTACTCGCTCAATTCTGAAAACAGCTGGACATATAAGTGGGAAGAACTGCCGGCATATGATGATGACGGCAATTTGATCAAATATACGATTGATGAAGCAGAGATACCGGGAGGCTACACAAAATCTGTAGAAGAAGAGGGCGATACAGTCACAATTACAAACACCCATACGCCCGAACCTACACCAGAGCCTACTGCACCCTCTGAACCGACACCAACCCCGACACCGACTCCGGTCAATCCGACACCTGTCCCGCCTGCTCCGGTATCGGTACCGCCGATGAACCCGGATCCGGTACCTGCACAGGGCCCTGCTGTTGTGCCGCTTCCGGCCGAGACACCGGAACCCACGGCAACCCCGACGGCAACTGCTTCTGCGGCTCCGACACCAGGCGCGGTTGATATTGACGATCCAGAGACACCGCTGGCGCCGGCCTACTGGGCTCTGCTGAACCTGATCAGTGCCATCGTGACAGTACTCATCGGTCTTGGCATGTGCATCACAATGCTCAGAAAGAGCGATGATGACGATGATGACGAAGACGATCAGAACGGTGCAGCGAAGCAGGCAGCGGAAAGCGATGACGAGGAAGAGGAAGAAGAACCGGCCCGGGCATAAACAGCATGATGGATGCTCCTCCTGATTGGGGGAGCACCTTTTCTGACCTTCTGGTCATGTATAATACAGGTAAAGAAGAAAACGGCAGAAAGGAAGATGGATATGGGATTATTTTCAATGCTGAAGGATTTGAGCGACAATGTAAATGATGCGGCTGACAGCCTCGGCAGAAGCACGGTTGTCGATTACGGGGAACCGGCCTATACACTGTATACGGCACTGAAGCTGGGGGATATGCATGCCCGGATCGATGTGACGGATGAAGAAGGCAATGTAAAGTACTACACGAAATCCAGCATTATCAAGATCAAGGGCAAGACCGAGATCATGGATGCGTCCGGCAATGTGGTTGCCAATCTGGAGAAAAAGCCGGTGAGCCTGCATGAGATTCATTATGTCACCATGGCAGACGGGACCAGCTTCACCCTTTCCAATGAACTGTTCCATGTGGCCGAAGACATCACGAATATCGAAGAGCTCGGCTGGCAGCTGCGCGGCAACATGCTCGGCCTGAGTTTCAACCTGGTGGACGGCAATGAGGAACCGCTTGCGACCGTCGGGAAGAAGGCAGTCTCGATTCATGACAGATACTACATTGATATCTATCAGCCGGATCATGAAGACATGATCGTGGCGGTTGTGATTCAGCTGGAGAAAATGCTGGAAGCCCGCCGTGATAATGAGAGTTCCTCCACGATTACTTTCGGATCCAACGGCTGAGGCAGAGGATGGACGGCAAGGAGAAGGAAATACTGCTGGTTTATCTGGCAATCATGCTGGCTCTGATTATCCTGAGCCGGCTGGTCTGGATATTCGGTGATGACCCGATCGGTCTGATCCTGGTTTTCTTTTTCCTGGTTCCGGGCATCAGTTTTGTGTTTGCCCTGG
>JAFWEA010000073.1 GCA_017543005.1 Solobacterium sp.
CGTAAGTATACGGAAGAACCGGTCGGAAAGGACAAGATCGAACTGCTGATGCGGGCTGCCATGGCTGCCCCGTCGGCCATGAACCAGCAGCCCTGGGAGTTCTATGCCGTAACGGACAGGGAAGTCATCAAAGATCTGGCGGCCTGCAGCAAATACAGCGGCTTCTCCGCTTCAGCCCCGCTGATGATCGTGCCGTGCTACCGGGTGGCCGTGCCGGCACCGTCCTTCCAGCTGATTGATCTTTCCGCCGCAACCGAGAACATCCTGCTGGAAGCGGATGAGCTGGGACTTGGCGCGGTCTGGATGGCCGTGGCCCCGGATGACGGACGCATTGCCAATGTGCGGGCGGTGCTGCAGATCCCGGAAAGCCTGGTGCCGTTCTGCATGATCGCGGTCGGCCATCCGGCAGAAGAGAAGAAACAGCAGGACCGCTACGATGCGGCCAGGGTCCATATTGTCGAATAAGTGAGATGTCATCCGTTTCGGGTGGCATTATTGTCTGCGGTATGATAAACTCTTACAGGTTATGAAGAGTATAAAGTTGAAGCAGTTTGTCAGTGACCGTGCCTTCATGAAGAAGACGCTTTTCATTGCGCTGCCGCTGATGATCCAGCAGCTGATCTCCGTCTGCGTCAACCTGGTGGACAACCTGATGGTCGGCTGGCTCGGTGATGCGGCCATCGCATCCGTGGCGGCGGTCAACCGTTTCTATATGATTGCCATGTTCGCAACCAACGGCCTGGCTTCAGCCGGCGGTGTTTTCATTGCCCAGTTCTACGGGGCAAAGGAAGAACAGAAGATGAAGGAATCGTTCCGGACGATCCTGAGCGGTGCCTGTGTCATCATGGTTGTTTTCAGTATCCTCGGGCTGGCGGTCTCCAGACAGATTCTGAACTTCTTCACCCAGGATGCGGCCGTCATTGCGGACGGGGTGAAGTATATCCGCATTGCGGCCTGGTCATTTGTGCCGGCAGCGGTCACCATGTCTTCCTACAATGCCATGCGGGCGGTCGGCGAGACAAAGATCCCGCTGCGCTGCAGTGTGACATCCGTATTGATCAATGCGGTTCTGAACTATATCCTCATGTTCGGTAAACTCGGCCTGCCCAGACTCGAACTTCAGGGTGCTGCGCTGGCCACACTGATCGCGCGCATCATTGAAATGATCCTGGTCCTGGCAGCCCTGAAGAAACGTCATTTTGCCTTCAAGACAAAGGTATCCCATATCTTCCATATTTCCGGTGATATCTTCCGGCATGTGATTGTCCGGGCAACGCCGCTGATGATCAATGAAATTCTCTGGACGGCCGGCAATGCCATGCTGTTCAAGCTCTATTCGACCCGCGGGGCTGTCGTCATGTCCGGTTATTCCATTGCCACGACGGTCGGGGACCTGTTCTTTACGCTGTTTGGCGGGATGGCCGCTGCGACCACGGTGCTGGTGGCCCAGCCGCTCGGGGCCAACCGGCTGGATGAAGCCCGGGAAAACGGCTACCGGCTGGTGGGCTTCAGTGTCTTCCTGGCGGTTTTCATGGGCATCCTGATGAACCTTTCCAGAGGCATCATACCGCTGCTGTACAGCCAGATCTCCCTTGAATCACAGACGGTCGCGGCCAGATACCTGCTCGTGCAGAGTTTCATGTTCTGGATCTATATGGCTACGACGGAGTTCTTCTTTATCCTGCGGGCCGGCGGTGATACAAAGAACACGCTGATCATGGACAGCTTCTTCATGTGGCTGGTCAATATTCCCGTGGTTGCGGCGGTGACGTATCTGACGAACTGGAACTACCTGTTCATGTATCTGGCCGGACAGTGCACGGATCTGCTCAAACTGCTGTTCTCCTATCATCTTTTCCGCAAGGAACAATGGCTGGTCAACCTGACTGTCATGCAAAAGGAGGATGCACCGCAGGAACTTTCATAGTAAAATAAGAAAGCATATTGCGGCATAGCCAAGCGGTAAGGCAAGGGACTTTGACTCCCTCATGCGCAAGTTCGAATCTTGCTGCCGCAGCCACTGCAGTGAATGACCATCTGTACCGAAACGGTACGGATGGTTTTTTTCAGCGTTCTGTCACCAAATTGTCCCGGGGCCGGGATACAATGAAAGCAGAAGATACCATTAATCAGATCATTGACGGAAAGGAGATCATGCGATGCAGACGAAACCCTTTTTCATGAACAATCCGGACTGGTATTATTTTGACGAAGACGACTGGAAGTACCGGCTGACCGACCGGGCCCCGCGGGAGGCACGGGACAGTTACGAAGATTTCTATGCCAATACCGAAATGATTGATATTCAGGAAATCACCGAATTACTGGAAAGATCAAAGAATATGATCTGAACACAGAAAAAGATATCCGTGCGGATATCTTTCAGTTTGTTGACAAAGTGGTCTTACCCGTAAGGGAAGGCCACTTTTTCTATGCTTTGCAGATAAGATCTTATATGCGGATGCCTAAAAATGACCAAAAGACCCCGAAAAACAAAGAAACAGGTCAGCTGACCCATTTCC
>JAFWEA010000074.1 GCA_017543005.1 Solobacterium sp.
GTCAGACGGCCGACGAACGGGTCAGTGGCGACCTTGAAGGCCAGCGCGCTGAACGGTTCTTCGTCACTGGCATGACGTTCATCTTCTGTACCGTCTTCCAGATGACCCTTGATGGCCGGGATATCGGTCGGGGCCGGCAGGTATTCGACAACTGCATCCAGCAGCAGCTGGACACCCTTGTTCTTGTAGGCGCTGCCGCACAGAACCGGGAAGAATTCCGCTGTCAGGACGCCCTTGCGGATCGCCTGCTTGACGTCCCTGACGTCCGGCTCTTCGCCTTCCAGGACCATCATCATCAGATCATCATCGTAGTCGGCGACCGCTTCCAGCAGGGCCTGGTGCATTTCCTGCGCCTTGTCCAGATACTGGGCATCGATATCCGTCATCTTGATGTCTGTGCCGAGGTCGTTCATGTACATGTACTGCTTCATCTCGACCAGGTCGATGATGCCGCGGAAGCTCTGTTCCGCACCGATCGGCATCTGGATCGCTGCCGCCTTGGCACCGAGCCGGTCACCGATGGAGTTTACTGCCATGAAGAAGTCTGCGCCTGTCGCATCCATCTTGTTGGAGAAGACAATACGCGGGACTTTGTATTCAGTTGCCTGACGCCAGACTGTTTCGGTCTGTGGTTCAACACCGGCCTTGGAGTCCAGCACGGTAACAGCACCGTCGAGGACACGCAGGGAACGTTCAACTTCGGCTGTGAAGTCGACGTGACCTGGTGTATCGATGATGTTGATCTGGCAGTCCTGCCACTGGGCAGTGGTGGCTGCCGAAGTGATCGTAATGCCACGTTCCTGTTCCTGTGCCATCCAGTCCATCTGGGAGGCACCGTCGTGTGTCTCACCGATCTTGTGTATCTTACCTGTGTAATACAGGATACGCTCTGTCGTTGTCGTCTTGCCGGCATCGATATGAGCCATGATTCCGATATTACGGATCTTGTTCAATGGGAACACTCTAGGCATAAATCGCTCCTTTCCTTGAATTTACACGAGAGTAAGATTACCAGCGATAGTGAGCGAATGCCTTGTTCGCTTCAGCCATCTTATGAGTATCGTCCTTCTTCTTGACGGAAGCACCGGTGCCGTTGGCGGCATCCATGATTTCTCCGGCAAGTCTCTGTTCCATGGTCGGTTCGTGACGCAGTCTTGAATAGTTGACAATCCAGCGCAGACCCAGGGTCAGCTTGCGGTCAGCACTGACTTCAACCGGTACCTGGTAGTTGGCACCGCCAACCCGGCGGACCTTCAGTTCCAGCATCGGCATAACGTTGCCGAGGGCCTTCTCGAAGACTTCCATCGGATTTTCACCGGTCTTGTTTTCAATAATCGCAAACGCGTTGTACAGAATGCTCTGAGCTGTGCCGCGCTTGCCGTCCAGCATGATCTTGTTGATGAGCTTGGTGACGAGCTTCGAATTGTAAATCGGATCCGGAAGAACATCACGCTTTGCAATATATCCTTTTCTTGGCATTTTTCAGTTCCTCCTTTTAATTACTTGCCCTTCGGCTTCTTGGCGCCGTACAGGGAACGGCTCTGATTGCGGGAATCAACGCCGGCGCAGTCGAGAGTACCGCGGATGATATGGTAACGGACACCCGGCAGGTCCTTGACACGGCCGCCGCGGATCATAACGACGGAGTGTTCCTGCAGGTTGTGGCCGACACCCGGGATGTACGCTGTCACTTCCATACCGTTGGACAGACGGACACGGGCATACTTCCGCAGCGCGGAATTCGGCTTTTTCGGGGTCATAGTGCCAACACGGGTGCAGACGCCGCGCTTCTGCGGGCTGCTCAGGTTTGTCGGACGGTTGCGCAGAGAGTTGAAACCTCTGTTCAGTGCCGGTGACTTGGACTTTGTCACTTTGTCGGTACGGCCTTTGCGTACCAGCTGATTTATTGTAGGCATTGCTTTCTCCTTCCGTTTTATGCACACATTTCCAAGCGTGCCATTTCTTAGACTAATTTTTGGCTTTGCCCATGACAAAGCCATTTTTCTCGCTAAGCCCTGTTATCTTAGTACATATAAAAGAGCCTGTCAACACTTATTTATCCGGCGTTCCGGCAAACTCGATGCGCACGATCCTCATTAATACCAGACGGTCACAGAAGTGGGTCATCAGTTTGTGAAACAGGCCCAGCTGCGGATAGATATCCCGGTAGCCGCGCATGTAGCTGCGGCTGCTGACCGAAGCGAACCGGCTGCACCAGTTTTTGATGCTGGCCGGATCATCGAGCGCAAACAAAGCGTTGACATCCGTGATGCCTGCTTCCTTGAGCCAGGTCTTCGTCATCATCTTCGCCCCACGCCGGTTGCACGAGTCAAACGCCAGCACCCCGCCGGGGAACCGCTCCGCCATGGCCGCCGTCAGCTTCTTCACATCCTCTGTTTTCAGATAATAGAACACCCCGGCCGCATAGAACACCGCCCCGTCGTCCGCTTCGATCTCATCCATCCAGCGGTAATCATTCAGGTCACAGCCGATA
>JAFWEA010000075.1 GCA_017543005.1 Solobacterium sp.
AGAAGAATGGCGTGACCGGGATCACCGCATTACGGAATACGGCTACGGGAATATCGATGAGTGACCGCATTGAAGGACTGATTCTGAAACAGACAGACTACCGCGATAATGCGGTTCTTTTGACTGTCATGACAGCTGCCTGCGGCAAGATCTCACTGGTGGCCCACGGGGTAAGGAAACTGACCAGCAAGAATGCGGCGAGTCTGTTGCCGTATGCCAGGATCGAATTCCTGTTTGATTACAAGGAGGGCAAGACGATTTTCCGGCTGCAGAATGCCCGGACCGTGAAACTGTACCGGCATCTGCACGAGGATCTGACGCTTTCCGCAGCGGCGGCCGTCGTCTGCGAAGTGTGTGATCTGCTGGCCTATGACAGCCTGGATGAAGATACCTCTGGCCGGCTGTTTGCGGAAACCGACCAGGCGCTGGGATTGCTTAACGACGGCACGGATCCGGATGTACTGCTGGCTGTCTATATCAGCGACATGCTGCAGCTGGCCGGCCTGGCCCCGGCGGTGGACGGGTGCGCGGTATGCGGCGATGTGCATGTGGTCGGCATCAGTGCGGCGGCCGGCGGCTTTGTCTGTGCGGCCCATGCGGCCGAACTGAATGTACCCCGGCAGAGCATCACCCGGCTGCGGCAGTTCCGGCTGCTGAACAAGGCCTCGCTGGACCAGATCGGAAAGCTGGACGGGCTGATTGAAAACGCGGCTGAGGACACGGCTGTGCTGGTTGATCTGCTGCGCCGGCACGGCGGGCTGGAAATCCGTTCGTTTGCCTTCTATCAGCACCTGAATGCCATTGAATGAGAGCCGAAAAAATGCTATACTGCTAGCGTTTCTATATATTTAAACAGACGGAGGACTGATTTTTATGGAAAAGACATTTGATACAATCGTCTCACATGCAAAGAAAACCGGGTTCGTATTCCAGGGCTCGGAAATATACGGCGGCCTGAGCAATACATGGGATTTCGGTCCTTACGGTGTCATGCTGAAGGATCACATCAAGCGGGCCTGGCAGAAGAAGTTCATCCAGGAAGACCCGAACAATGTTGAGATCCAGGCTGCGATTCTGATGAATCCGCGGGTATGGGAAGCTTCCGGACATCTGGCCGGTTTCTCTGATCCGCTGATGGACTGCAAGCAGTGCAAGACCCGGCACCGGGCTGACCACCTGATTGTCAATTTCACCAACGGTGAGGTCAATCCGGAAGGCTGGTCCAACGAACAGATGGAACAGTTCATTGCCGAAAACCACATTCCGTGCCCGGACTGCGGTTCGCATGACTTTACCCCGATCCGCAAGTTCAACCTGATGTTCAAGACCTTCATGGGCACACTGGAAGACGCCAAGAGCACCGTTTATCTGCGGCCGGAAACAGCCCAGGGCATGTTCGTTGACTTCAAGAACGTACAGCGGGCCTACCGCAAGAAGCTGCCGTTCGGCATCGGCCAGATCGGCAAGTCCTTCCGTAATGAAATTACCCCGGGCAACTTCATCTTCCGGACCCGTGAATTCGAGCAGATGGAAATGGAATTCTTCTGCCAGCCGGGCACAGATGATGACTGGTTCCCGTACTGGCGGCAGTTCTGCATGGACTGGATCCTGAGCCTGGGCGGCAATGCCGAAAACCTGCGCTTCCGTGACCATACACCGGAAGAACTCAGCTTCTATTCCAAGGGCACGACCGATATCGAATACAAGTTCCCGTGGGGCTGGGGTGAACTCTGGGGCATCGCCGACCGGACTGACTATGACCTGTCGCAGCACATGAAGTTCTCCGGCGAGAATCTGGAATATCTCGATCCGGTCACCAACGAAAAGTACGTTCCGTACTGTGTCGAACCGGCGGTCGGCGTCGAGCGTCTGTTCTTCATGTTCTTCACGGATGCGTATGATGAAGAAACACTGGCCAGCGGCGATACCAGAATCGTCATGCACTTCCATCCGGTGCTGGCCCCGGTCAAGGCTGCGATCCTGCCGCTGCGCAAGACCTACAGCGACCTGGCCAAGGAAATCCGGAAGGATCTGTCCTACGACTTTGAATGCGAATATGACGAGTCCGGTTCGATCGGCAAGCGTTACCGCCGCCAGGACGAAATCGGCACACCGTTCTGCATCACTGTCGATGAACAGACAACCGTGGACGGCACCGTCACCATCCGTTACCGTGACACCATGGAACAGGAACGGCTGACCGTGGAGGAAGTCCGCGCAAAGATCAACCAGGCAATTCGTTTCTGAACCTTTTGCAGAGGATATGAATGGCATTAATCAGCGATGAAGAAATCACTGCGGTACGAAACCGGGCAGATATCGTCGAGGTCATCGGCCACTATTTACCGGTGAATAAAAAGGGCAAATCCTATGTTGCCCTTTGTCCGTTTCATGATGACCATTCGCCGTCGATGTCGATCTCGCCTGACCGGCAGATTTACAAGTGTTTTGTCTGCGGGGCCGGCGGCAATGTCTTCACGTTTGTTCAGAATTTTGAGAAGGTAACCTTTCCCGAAGCAGTGGCCGAAGTCGCCAAACTGGTCGGCTATCCGCTGTCGGTGGATCCGGCGGCGCAGAAGAAGCCGGAGGATCCGCACCGGGAAACCCTGTACCGCATTCTTGATGAAACGATCCGCTATTCCATGTATCAGATGAACACGGAAGAGGGAAAACAATACCGGGATTATCTGGAACAGCGCGGGCTGGATCAGAAAACCCGCGAGCAGTTCCAGATCGGCTGGCTGCCGTCCCAGGACCAGCTGTACCGCTTCCTGCATGCCAAGGGCTACAGTGACAGCGACATGGTCAGCGTCAATGTTGTCCGGACGTCACCCGGCGGCCTGCATGATGTCTTCAGTGACCGGATCACATTCCCGGTTCATGACCCGCAGGGCCATCCGATCGGCTTCTCGGCCCGGACCATCGACAAGAACAATCCGAGCAAGTATATCAACACAAATGATACGGAACTCTTCCGCAAGGGTGATCTGGTGTACAACTATCACCGGGCCCGCGGGGCGGCGCGCCGGGAAGGGCAGATGATCATCTGTGAAGGCGTCACCGATGTCATAGCCTTCTGGCAGGCCGGGATCGAGAACTGTGTCTGCACGCTGGGCACTTCCTGTACGGAACAGCAGATTCGTCTGCTGAAGGGTTCGGCCGCAGAACTGGTCTTCTGCTACGATGGCGACCAGGCCGGGCAGAATGCCACCTGGCGGGCCGCCAAAATGGCAATGGCGGCCGGGTGTCAGATTGCCGTGATCCGCAATGATACCGGCATGGACCCGGATGAAATCCTGCGCAAGGAGGGTCCTGAAGGCCTGCAGCAATTGACGAAGCAGAAGCTGACCTGGATGGAATTTGCCATCGACTATCTGAAGAAACAGACCAATTTCGACAACTACCAGGAACGGCGGGAATTTGTCCGCAAGGCCCAGGCCGAGATCGATACGCTGACCGATGAGCTGGACCGCCAGCATTTCACCGAAGTGGTGGCCGACATCAGCGGCTTCCGGCTGGAATACCAGAAAAAGGAAACGCCGAAACAGGTTAGGCCATTACCGGCAGCCCGCACCAGGGACGGGGCGGAGGAAGCGGAAGAGCTGATCCTGGCCCAGATGATGGCGCATCCCGAAGCCACGGCCAGATTCGAGGAAAAGCTCGGTTATCTGACTGATCCGCAGCGCAACACGGCGGCCATGATGATGATCGATCAGCAGCGGCGGCTGGGTCATACCGATCCGGCGGCGCTCATGGACCGGGCCGAAAGCGAAGAGATCCGGCGGCTGCTGTCACGATTGGCAACCGGCTGGGCCTATGAACTGCCATATGACGAGAAAGTATTCGACGGCGCTGTCCGCAAGATCCGCATCAGCATCAAGGAAGCCCAGGCTGAGGCTTTCCGGCGGCAGCTGCAGCAGCCGATGAACGCACACAGCAGAGATCTTCTGCTGAAGGAATATCAGGAATGCCTGATTGAGTTAAGGGGGTATATCGATGAAGAAAACAGCACCGAAAGCAACTGAAACGGGTAACAGCGAGACAGTACAGGTAAAGGAAGCCGTTTCAGCCTCCGAAAAGAAGGGCACTGCCGGCAGTGCCAAAGAACGGCTGCGGGCGCAGCGCAAGGCGACCCGGGCCCGCCGTGACATGAAGCTGGAAATGGACGTCCACAGCGCCATGATGGAAAAGCTTCTGCGGCAGGATCTGCTTACAGAAACAGCAGAAGAAGCCGATGTGCCGGAACCGGTTGTACCGCTGGCAGCCGCCGAAACAGAAAAGACAGAGGAAGCACAAGTGTCAGAACCGAAGAAAAAAGAAGAAACTGCCGTCAAGGCAAAACAGGCCGAACCGGCAGAACCGGAGTACCATGGCGAAGTCCGCACCAAGACCGCCATTGAAGTATTCCGGATGGAAGGCAGGACCAAGGTTTACAAGACCCTGGATGAACTGAAGGAAGAATACCGTCATGTCTTCAGCACGGATGGCGCCATCTATCAGAAGGATATCCTGGCTTCGCTGGAGCATCTGGATCTGCCGGATGATGAAATGGATGCCCTGTGGGACTGGTTCAGTGCCGAGAACATCAAGGTATCCGAGGACGAAGATATTGAAGAACTGGAAGAAGATGAAATGAATCTTCTGGACGATGAAGATACCGATGACGAGGGTGATGAAGCGGAAATCATCGATCTGGCGGTCATCTCCGAATCCAGTGCCTACGGCGGCAAGAACGCCGGCGTGCAGCTGAATGACCCGGTCAAGATGTACCTGAAGGAGATCGGCCGCGTACCGCTGCTGAAGCCGGAGGATGAACCGGAAATTGCCAAGCGGATCGAGCAGGGGGATGTGGAAGCGAAGAATATCCTGATCTCCAGCAACCTGCGTCTGGTCGTATCCATCGCCAAAAAATATGTCGGCCGTGGCATGCTGTTCCTGGACCTGATTCAGGAAGGAAACATGGGTCTTGTCAAGGCCGTTGAGAAGTTTGACTATACGAAAGGTTTCAAATTCAGTACCTACGCAACCTGGTGGATCCGCCAGGCGATTACCAGAGCCATTGCCGACCAGGCCAGAACCATCCGGATTCCGGTCCACATGGTGGAAACCATCAACAAGCTGACCCGGGTGCAGCGCCAGTTGGTGCAGGAACTCGGCCGTGATCCGACAGCCGAGGAAATCTCCGCCCGCATGGACAACATCTCGCCGGAGAAGGTCCGGGAAATCCAGAAGATTGCCCTGGAACCGGTATCCCTGGAAACCCCGATCGGTGAAGAGGATGACTCGCATCTGGGTGACTTCATCGAAGACAAGGACGCGATGAGTCCGGACCAGTATGCCAACAACCAGCTGCTGAAGGACGAAATCAACAACGTCCTGAGCGGTCTGACCGAAAGGGAAGAGAAAGTGCTGCGGCTGCGGTTCGGGCTGTATGACGGCCGGACCAGGACCCTGGAAGAAGTGGGCAAGGAATTCAACGTCACCAGAGAAAGAATCCGTCAGATTGAAGCGAAGGCACTGCGCAAGCTCAAGCATCCGACCCGTTCCAAGCGGCTGAAGGATTTCTTCGATAAATAATGAATCAGCGGGTACTTCAAATTGCTGAAATGATCAGAGCGGGCATGGTCGTTGCCGATATCGGCACGGATCATGCCCAGCTTCCGCTCTGGCTGCTCGAACACGGCAGGGCAGAAAAAGCATATGCCTGTGATGTGGCTAAAGGACCGCTCGACATGGCCCGGAAAAACATTGCGGCCCGCGGCTGCAGTGAACAGATCCCGGTCATCCTGTCGGACGGGTTTGATCATGTGCCGGCTGACTGCACCTGTGCAGTGATTGCCGGCATGGGGGTGCGGACCGCCATGGATATCCTTGAACGGGCGCTGCCCCGGCTGCCGGATCTCGAACAGCTGCTGGTGCAGGTCAACGATGATGTGCCGCAGATGCGCCGCTGGATCATGGCCAACGGCATGTCCCTCAGGGATGAAATGCTGGTGCGGGAACACAATCATGACTATGTCATCCTGGATATCGATACACGGCATCCGGCGGAATACAGCGAGGAACAGCTGCTGTGCGGACCGGTGCTGACGGCCGAAAAAAAAGACATGCTGAAACCGTTTGCCCGCCGGCAGGCCGACAAGCTGACGGCGATCATGGCCAAGCGGGGCCGGGATGACGAGATTCAGCAGGATCTGCTTCAGCGCAGAACACTCTGGGAAAAATATGCAAAATAAAAACGCTCAACCTAGGTAGAGCGCTTTTATTTACTTAATGCTGTTGACAGCCTTAGCCAGTCTGGACTTCTGACGGGCAGCATAGTTCTTGGATTTGATATGCTTGGAAACGCCCTTGTCCAGTACATGGTTCGCCTCGTTATATGCCTTGACAGCAGCTTCTGCATCCTTTGCTTCGACGGCTGCCAGAACCTTCTTAATAGCAGTCTTGATTTCAGTTTTCTGACCAGCATTTCTCAGCTGTCTCTTCTGATTGGTCCAGGCACGCTTTTTCTGAGACTTAATGTTTGCCATGAGTACACCTCCTCTACGGATCAGCCGAAAGGAATTATAACAAAGCGATACTCAAAATGCAATGAAGATACGGTATAATAGACAGGCAAAATGGGAGGGTTTCGCATGAAAAACATCAGGACAGTCTTTTTCGGAACATCTGATTTCGCTGCTGCGATCCTGAAAACACTGTATGAAGAAGGATATCAGGTGGTGGCAGCCGTTTCCCAGCCAAACCGTCCCTCCGGCCGGAAAAACAAAATCGTACCGACACCGGTGGCCGCATACTGCGCTGAGACGGGCATCCCGCTGCTGGCGCCGGAGAAACTGCGGCTGGAAACAGAAGCCGTACTGGCCTATGAACCGGAACTGGTCGTCACCTGTGCCTATGGGCAGATGGTGCCGGAAAGCATTCTGAACTATCCGGTGCACGGCTGTGTCAATGTCCATCCGAGCTTGCTGCCGAAATACCGGGGCGGGGCGCCGATGCATCATGCCGTTTGGAGCGGGGATGAAGAGACAGGTGTCTGCCTCATGCAGATGGTCAAGGCCATGGACGCCGGGCGTGTCTATGCCAGAACCGTACTGCCGATCGGTCCGGATGAAACGATGGCCGAGCTGAACCTGCGCCTGCAGGCCGCCGCCTGTCAGTTGCTGAAGGAAAACCTGCCGCTGTACCTCGAAGGAAAGCTGCCGGGTGAGGAACAGGATGAAAGCGGTGTCGTCATTGCCCGCAACATCGCCCGGGAAGAAGAGAAGATTTCCTTCCAGGAAGAGGAAATGCCGGAACTGTACAATCATATCCGCGCCCTGATTGACTGGCCGGTCAGCTATGGCGTCATTGACGGCAAGCGGATCAAGTTCCACAAAGTCCGCCGGGAAGAAGAAAGCAGTGCTGCCGAACCGGGCACCGTGCTCGGCTTTGCAGATCATGCCATGCGCATTGCCTGCCGCGGCGGGGTGCTGCGGGTGCTGGAACTGCAGCCGGAAGGGCGTAACCGGATGAACGCCGATGCCTTTGCCAACGGTGCCGGCCGGACCCTGATCGGTCATCGATTTGAATAACTGGAGTTAAAATGGATCAGAAGAATATCAGAAATTTTTGCATCATAGCGCATATTGATCACGGCAAGTCGACCCTGGCTGACCGGATTCTCGAGATGACCGATACCGTACAGCAGCGGGATATGAAAGCCCAGCTGCTCGATGAGATGGATCTGGAGCGGGAGCGGGGCATCACGATCAAACTGAATGCCGTGCAGCTGAGCTATACTGCCGCCGACGGCCAGGAGTATCTTTTCAACCTGATCGATACCCCCGGTCATGTCGACTTTGCCTATGAAGTATCCCGGTCCCTGGCGGCCTGCGAAGGGGCTGTGCTGGTCGTGGATGCGACCCAGGGGGTCCAGGCCCAGACCCTGGCCAATACCTATCTGGCGCTGGACAACGACCTGGAAATCATCCCGGTCATCAACAAGATTGACATGAATAACGCCCAGCCTGACGTGGTCAAGGCGGAAATCGAAAATATCATCGGTCTGGACTGCACCGGGGCACCGCTGATCTCGGCCCGGACCGGTCTCAATGTGGACCAGGTGCTGGAAAAGATCGTCACGGATATCCCGGCCCCGTCCGGGGATCCAAACGCGCCGCTGCAGGCCCTTGTATTCGATTCGTTCTACGATCCGTACCGCGGGGTTATTGCGCTGGTCCGCATCCGGCAGGGTGAGATGCATGTCGGTGACCGGATCCGCTTCATGGCCACCGGGGCTGAATATGAAATCACCGAAGCCGGTATCCGCAATCCGAAGGAAGTGCCGCTGCAGACCCTATGCTGCGGGGATGTCGGCTGGTTTGCGGCTTCGATCAAATCCATCCGGGATGTGCAGGTGGGTGATACCGTCACCCTGGCGGCCCGGCCGGCTGATGCGCCGCTGGAAGGCTACCGGAAACTGAATCCGATGGTTTACTGCGGTCTGTATCCGTCCGATGCCAAGCGCTATGAAGATCTGCATGAAGCCCTGGACAAGCTGCAGCTCAACGATGCATCGCTGCAGTATGAACCGGAAACATCACAGGCGCTGGGCTTCGGCTTCCGCTGCGGGTTCCTGGGCCTGCTGCACATGGATGTGGTGCAGGAGCGGCTGGAAAGGGAATACAACCTCGACCTGATCGCCACCGCGCCTTCGGTTATCTATCATGTCTATCTGACTGACGGGACGATGATTGAGATCGACAACCCGGCCAGAATGCCGGAAGCTTCGCGGATCCTGCGGGTGGAAGAACCGTATGTCAAGGCGGAACTGATGGTGCCGGATGCCTATATCGGGGCCGTCATGGATCTTTGCCAGAACAAGCGCGGCATCTATAAGGAAATGCAGGTTATCGATGCCGGGCGGAATATGCTGACGTATGAACTGCCGCTGTCGGAAATCATCTTTGATTTCTTTGACCGGCTGAAATCCTGTTCAAAGGGATATGCTTCGCTGGACTATGAACTGATCGGTTACCGCAAGGAAGACCTGGTCCGCATGGATATCCTGCTCAACGGGGAGCCGGTGGATGCCCTGTCGGTCATCATTCACCGTTCGGAAGCCTATGCCCGGGGCAGTGAGATCACCGTCCGGCTGAAGGAACTGATCCCCAAGCAGCAGTTTGAAATCCCGGTGCAGGCTGCCATCGGCGGCAAGGTCATTGCCCGCACGAATATCAAGTCGCTCCGCAAGAACGTCCTGGCCAAGTGCTATGGCGGCGATATTTCGCGTAAGAAGAAACTGCTGGAAAAGCAGAAGGAAGGAAAAAAGCGCATGAAGGCTGTCGGGTCTGTTGTCATCCCGCAGGAAGCGTTCATGGCCGTGCTTTCGATGGATGATGACAGCCGCCGCAAATAGGCCGCAGGCCCTTTACCTGCACGTGCCGTTCTGCCGGACCATCTGTTACTACTGCGATTTCTGTCATGAGGTCTACCGCCGGGAAACGGCTGAGGACTGGCTTCAGGCTGTAAGAAAACAGCTGGCAGGGACGGAAATCGGCCCGCTGAAGACGATCTATATCGGCGGCGGCACACCGACCAGCCTGGATGCGGATCTGCTGGATGAACTGCTCGGGCTGCTGGATCCGTACCGCTGTGCTGAAACCGAAGAATACACGATTGAAATCAATCCGGAAACACTGACGGATGAGAAAGCGGCACTGCTGCAGAGACATGGCGTCAACCGGGCGAGCCTGGGTTTCCAGACGGCCGATGCCGCACTGCTGCAGAAGATCAACCGCCATCATACACCGCAGGATGTGGAGCGGGCTGCCGCCTGCCTGCGGGCCCACGATATCGACAACATATCGCTGGATCTGATGTACAGCCTGCCCGGACAGACCATGGCCTCCCTGCAGGACAGTGTTCATCAGGCCCTGGCCATCAGACCGGATCATCTTTCGCTTTACAGCCTGACCGTGGAACCGGATACGGTCTTCGGGCGCCGGGGCATTGAACCCCTGGATGAGGACACGGAAGCCGACATGTACGAATGGATCTGCCGGACGCTGCCCGCCCATGGCTATGAGCAGTACGAGATCTCCAACTTTGCCCGGCCGGGCCGGGAATCACGCCACAACCTGGTGTACTGGCACTATGAAGACTTTACCGGCATCTCCTGCGGGGCTTCCGGCAAAGAGGGGAATATCCGCTATGACATGCCCGCAAGGCTGTCAGCGTATCTTGCCGACCCGCTGGGAAGGGATGAGCTGGTCCTGGCGGAAGAAGACATGATGTTCGAGATGCTCATGATGGGACTGCGGCTGAAGCAGGGGGTTTCCGCCGCGGATTTCAAAAAGCGTTTCGATCAGGATCTGCATGATGTCTACGGGGACATCATTGACCAGATGACCGCCCGGGGCCTGCTGGTTTACAGTGAGGGCCGGCTGGCCTGTACCGAAGCCGGGTTCCCGATCTTGAATTCCATTCTGGTGGAATTTCTGCCGGAGACCGAAAACACGCTTGCACCGCAGGCCGGTGAATGATAATATATAAAGGCTTTCAGCCTGGGTTTACCGCTTCCTCGGCGGCTTACTCGGACCGGAAGGACTGTTGAACAAGGAGGAAAAAGAAAATGCTCGACAAAGAGACAAAGCAGCAGATCATCAAGGACTTCGCCCGTTTCGAGGGTGATACAGGATCTGTCGAAGTTCAGGTCGCCATGCTGACAAAGCAGATCAACCTGCTGACAGAACATCTGAAGGCTCACAAAAAGGATTACTCTTCTTCCCGCGGTCTGATGAAGATGGTCGGTAAGAGAAGAAATCTGATGGAATACCTGAAGAAGAATGATGTCAACCGTTACCGTGAACTGGTCAAGAGACTTGGCCTGAGAAAGTAATGAGCTGCGGCCGGATTATACCGGCCTTTCTTTTTTCCTGCTACAATATAATCTGCCTATGAGCTATATCGAATTTCGTAATGTTACCAAGACGTATCACGTCGGAGAAGTGGATATCAGGGCGCTGGACGGCGTCAACTTTTCTGTTGAAAAAGGGGAATTTGTGGTTATTGCCGGGGCCAGCGGGGCCGGCAAGAGTACGATTCTGAATATCCTCGGCGGCATGGATCAGTGCACGGACGGGGAGATTGAAGTCGACGGGGTGCGGATTGATGAGATGGATGAGAAGGAACTGACGGATTACCGCCGGTTTGATATCGGTTTTGTCTTCCAGTTCTATAACCTCGTGCAGAACCTGACTGCCAGGGAAAATGTCGAACTGGCCACGGAGATTTCACGGGATCCGCTGGATGTTGTGACAACCCTGGAACAGGTCGGGCTGAAAGAGCGGATGAACAACTTTCCGTCCCAGCTGTCCGGCGGGGAACAGCAGCGGGTGGCCATTGCCCGGGCCCTGGCCAAGAATCCGAAACTGCTGCTGTGCGATGAGCCGACCGGTGCCCTCGACTATGTGACCGGCAAGCAGATCCTGCAGCTGCTGCAGGATACCTGCCGCACCCATGGCATGACCGTGATCATCATCACCCATAACCTGGCCCTCTGCCCGATGGGCGACCGGGTCTTCCGGGTCAAGAGCGGCCGGATTGTTTCTGCCGAATACAATGAACATCCGCAGGATATCGCATCCATTGAGTGGTGAGTCCGGATGAACAGGAGCCAGCAGAGAGATCTTTTCCGTCTGATCAGAGCGACCAGGAGCCGCTTCTTTTCACTGACGGCAATCGTTACCCTCGGCGTGGCTTTTTTTGTCGGTGTTTCGGCTGTCTCCACGATCATGGCCTACAGTGTGGACCAATATGATGATGCGTATGCCCTCAAGGATATAACGGTTTATTCGGACTTCGGCTTTGATGAGGCCGATGTCGATGCGGTCAGACAGCTGGATGATGTCAGGGATGCCGAAGGGGCAAAGTTTGTGGATGTGACGGCCGTCAGCGGCAGCCGCAACAGCATTACCCGGATTCATTCCTGGTCAGAAGACATGCGGCTGAATCATTTTGTGCTGCGGACCGGCCGGCTGCCCGAAAAACCCGGGGAAGCCCTGGCTGAAAATGGCACTGAACTGATCCAGGGATTTTCGCTGGGCAGCACGGTGCAGCTGTACCGGCCGGATGATGATCTGGACGACTGGCTGGTCACGGATACCCTGACCATTGTCGGGACGATCGATACCCCGGTCTATCTGAACCAGACAAAGGAAAACAGCACCCTGAGCAACCAGTACATCGGTACCTATCTGTATGTGACCGATGATACGTTCGTGCCGGAGTATTATACGGAGATGAATGTGCTGACCGTGGCCGGGGAGGAGATGAATACCTTCTCGGATGCCTATGATGACTATGACGCGGCGGTCAAGAAGAAGATCGAGACGCTGGCGGAAACCCAGGCGGATGTGCGCCGGGACCGGATCGTATCGGAAGCCATGGATGAATATAATGACGGCCTGGCGGAATATGAGGATGGTCTGCAGGAATTCAACGAGGCCATTGCCGATGCGGAGAAGGAACTGGCGGATGCCCGTAAGGAAATCGCCGCCGGCCAGAAACAGCTCGATGATGGTATCAAACAGCTGCAGGACGGTCAGGCTGAGCTGGATGCGCAGAAAGCAGCGGCGGAGACGGAACTGGCCGAAGCCCGCAAAAAGATCGCCGACGGGGCGGCTGAACTGGAAGCCGGCAAGAAGGAGTTCGCCGCGGCCGAAGCGGAAATGAACGCGAACCTTGCGACGATTGATGATGCGATCCGGCAGCTGCAGGATGCGCAGGCGACCCTTAGTGCATTGAAAGCGATGCAGGCCATTGTCCATGATCCGGCCATGCAGGACCTGCTGACCCAGCTGGAGGCACTGCCGGAAGACATGAAGGACATGAGTGTCGATGAACTGATCGACCTTCTGCCGCAGCTGAAGGAAAGACTGAAGGAACTGGAAGAAGAAGGCGGGGTCAGTATCGATACCCCGGGCGATATCAAAAATGAAGTGAATAACCTGAAAAACCGCATTGCCGCAGATCAGGCTGTGCTGCAGAGTGAAACGGCCGCGGCCTGGCGTACGGCGCTTGCCGCCATGGCGGAAGATGAGATGCCAACGGAAACAGATGCGGAAGTACTGACGGTGCTTTCTTCATGGTGCCCGGAACTGGCTAAGGAAACAGCCGGGGAAATCCTGGCTGCCTGGCAGGAGACGGAAACCCGCATCAATGCGGCTGATGAAGCGGTGAATTCCGCTGAAGCCGATGCTGCAATGGCGGCCATGGATGAACTGGATCCTGATCTGGATCTGACCGCTTTCCTGGATATCGATCCGGAACAGCTGCATGAGCTCTACCATCAGCTGAATGAATACCTGCCGGAAGGTGAAAAGATCAATACGGTCCGGGATCTGATTGAGGCAATGCCGAAACTGATTGAGCAGCTGGATGCGGCTGTGAAAGCGGCTGAGGACGAACTGCGGGCCCAGGGCTTTGATCCGGATCATCTGGATCAGGCCATCAGTGACCTGCAGCAGACAAGACAGCAGATCGTTGACGGCCTGGCCGCCGCCCGGCAGGAACTGGCTGACGGGGAAGCAGAACTGAAGAAAGGGCGGTCGCAGCTGGAGGCCGGGGAACGGGAGTTCCGCACCCAGATCGAAGCGGCCCAGAAAACCATCAATGAAGGCTGGCAGGAAGTGGCGGAAAACCGGGAGAAACTGGCCGATGCCCGCCGGCAGCTGGCGGAGGGTGAACAGGAGCTGGCCGACAAGAAGCTGGATGGCGAACAGGAACTCAATGACGCCAAGGCCGATCTCGACAAGGCCCTGCAGGATATCCAGGATCTCGGCGAAGGGAACTGGACTGTGCTTGACCGCTCCCAGCATTATGCCACTGCGACCTACCGCAGCACCGTGGAACAGATGCAGGCCATTGCAAATATATTCCCGGTCTTCTTTATCCTGGTGGCAGCGCTTGTCTGTCTGACAACCATGACCCGCATGGTGGCGGAACAGCGCGGCCAGATCGGCATCATGCGGGCCTTGGGCTATACCCGCCTGCAGTGTGCCGCCAAATACCTCGTTTATGCGGGTATTGCCACCGGGATCGGCATTGTGCTTGGCTGTATCGTGGGCCTGGCGACGTTCCCGGCGGTGATCTATCATACCTGGCGGATGATGTACATCCTGCCGGTGATGAAACTGAAGATGCCATGGGGCCTGGCCGGGGTGACCGCCGTGGTCTTCCTGCTTATCATGGAATGGACGACCTGGCAGGCCTGCAAGGCTGACATGGTTGAAGTGCCGGCGCAGCTGATGCGGCCGAAGGCCCCGCAGATGGGCCGCAAGACATTGCTTGAACATCTCGGTTTCCTCTGGCAGCGGCTGTCTTTCACCGGCAAGGTGACGGTCCGCAACCTGATCCGCTACAAGCGCCGCTTTATCATGACCGTCATCGGCGTGGCCGGCTGCTGTGCGCTGCTGGTGACGGGGTTCGGGGTCCGGGATTCCATCAATTCGATGGTCGATCTGCAGTTCTATGAACTCATGAAAACCGACGGCATGGCCCGGCTGGACAACGAACTCACTGCCTCGGAAGCGGTGGGCATGCAGCGGGAGATGGCCGGTCGCAGCGATGTGGCCAAGGCCGTTCTGGCCGGCAGCTACAGTGCCCAGGCCTGGGACCGTACGGATCACGATGAGACGGTCTTTGCCCAGGTGTTTGATGATGCCGCCGAGATGGAAGAAGTCTATGTCCTGCGCACCCGGCGCGGTCACAATGAAATCATTCCGGCGGATGACGGGGTGATCATCAGTGAAAAGTTTGCCGAGAATTTTGATCTTTCAGTCGGTGATACCTTTGTGATGGAAAGCCGTACAGGCGTGCGCCGGGAAGTGAAGGTCAATGCCATCATGGAGATGTATATCCATCACTATGTGCTGATGACAAAAGCCTACTACCGCAGTGTCTTCGGTACGGATATGCGGGAGAATACGCTGTTTATCAAGGCGGCGGCTGACGGCAAGCAGCTGCAGAAGGAGATTGTCAGCCTGCCGGGCATCAGCGAGATTGAATTCAACGATGCCACCCTGGAAAACTTCCGCACCATGGTCAAGGGCATTGACGCAGTGGTCTGGGTGCTGATCATTTCCTCCATGTCACTGGCCTTTGTGGTCCTTGGCAACCTGACCAATGTCAATATCAGCGAACGGCAGCGGGAAATCGCCACTTTGAAAGTGCTCGGGTTCCGGCCGCGGGAAGTGCAGAGTTATATCTATAAAGAAAACAATATCCTGACAGCCATCGGGGCTCTGGCAGGATTGCCGCTGGGCAATATCCTGCACCATTACATCATGCGGCAGGTGGAAATGAACTACGTCATGTTCGGGAGAAGTCTGCTGCCGGCAAGTTTCGTGCTGGCCTGGGTGCTGACCATTGTCTTCGGCCTGATTGTCAACCGTTCCATGAATCGCCGGCTGCACCAGATCGAAATGGTCGAATCCCTCAAGAGTGTCGAGTAATCATCATTGAATTCAGTCTGCTTTTTCTTCATAATGAAGTCAGGAGGTATTTATCATGGCAGAATTAAGAGTTTTCAAGTGCAAGAAGTGCGGTAAGATGGTCATCCAGCTCAACAAGGCGGGCTGCCCGACCATGTGCTGCGGTGAAGCAATGACAGAACTGACAGCCAATACAACTGATGCGGCAACCGAAAAGCATGTCCCGGCCGTCGAAAGAGACGGTGACCTGCTCAAAGTGACAGTCGGATCGGTCGAACATCCGATGCTGGAAGAACACTTCATCCAGTTCATTGCGGTAACCGAAGATAATGGTTTCCGTCTGACTTATCTCAAGCCGGGTGAGAAGCCGTATGCGGAATTCAAGGGTGTCGGCCCGGATGCCGAGGTCTACGAATACTGCAATCTGCACGGTCTCTGGAAGACAAAGGCATAATTAAAAAAGGATTGAGGCAGTACTGCTTCAATCCTGATTTTTTTTATCGGCGGAAGGTCTCCAGTTCGGCGATGATCTCTTTGCGCAGATCATCCTTCATGAAGGCGGCGATGGCAGAATTGATATTCATGTCGATCAGATCATTCCACTCAAAGCCCATTTCATTCAGACAGTGATCATATTCATCATCCAGATTGACTCTGGCCATGACCATGTTGTCGGTGTTGATGGTTACCGGAATCCCCATCTGCAGGAGGTTTTTGGCCGGGTGCATCGGATAGGAAGGCTGCGTCTTGCACTGGATATTGGAAGTCGGGCAGATTTCCAGGGCGATCTTTTCGGCAGCTGCTTTACGCACCAGTTCCGGGTTCTCATAGATATGATGGCCATGCCCGATGCGGCTGACCCCGAAGCTCATGGCGTCCCGGACGGTAACCCAGTCCTGGGAATCACCGGCATGGCAGATGATGTTGAGCCCGTACTCCCTGGCTTTCGCAAACAGGGGAGCGAAGTTGGTCAGCGGGACGATGCCTTCCGCACCGGCCAGATCCAGCGCCACGACACCGTCATCACTGAAGAACTGATGGCAGACCTCCACGGTTTCCATGTTGGCGTCCCAGTTGACGCTCTCGAGTCCGACACACATCATGCAGGTGATGATATTGACATGAATTCCCGGATTCTTCCGCAGACCTTCCTCACGGCCGGCCAGCACGGCTTTTGTGGCTTCTGCCTGTGACAGGCCCTTAAGGGTATGCAGCTGCGGGGCAAAACGGATTTCGGCATAACGGACCCCGTACGCCGCCAGATCTTCGATCAGCTCGGCCGTGATCCGGCTCAGGGAAGCAGGATCCTGCAGGACCGCAGTCGGCCCGTCAAACATCTCCAGGTATTCGTTGACGGATTTGGCATTGGAACGTTCAAACAGGAACTGCCGGTAACCTTCCAGCGTTTCACCCGGCAGGGCAATGCCGCGTTCACAGGCCAGTTCATACATGGTTTCAACACGGAATGATCCGTCCAGATGCAGGTGCAGATCGATTTTCGGGAATGGATATTTCGTCATGTTCATCTCCTTGTTCATCTTATCGAATATAATGTGACTGATAGTATTATAAACGAAAGCGGAGGGAATCATCATGAAGATCAGAGAAATGACATTGCCGTCAAAAAGACATACCGACATACCGGTAACGGTGGTGGACTGCGAAAAGGAAACGTGCGGTCTGTTGGTGTTTGTGCATGGCTTCAAGGCCAACCGGACCGAGGACGGAAGATTCCTCACGGTCGCAAAAGCAATGGCGGAAGCGGGCTTTTCCAGCATCATGCAGGGCTTTCCCGGCTGTGATGTATCACAGGAGGATTTCATTCATTACACACTGAAAAACTGCCTGGATGATATTGATACTTCCGTTGCCTGGATGAAGGAAAACTTCAAACTGGACGGGCGCATGGGCATGGTCGGCTACTCGATGGGCGGCCGCCTGACCGCTCTGTATCTGCGCAATCATCCGGAAGTGCAGTGTGCCGGGTTCTGGGCCGGGGCCTGCTATGAGGCCTTTGACGGGGAAGAGACATTCCTCGGCCAGAATATCGAACAGATGAAACAGGAAGCTGCCGGGAAGGGCTATTGTGACTTCTTCAATGCCTTTGACAATACCATGCTTAAGCTGAGCGGCGGGCTGCTTGAGGATATGGAAGAGATGAATCCGGTGGAGGGACTGGAGAAATTCACCGGGGCGGCGATTGTCGTCCATGGCACCGCCGATATCACGGTCCTGCCGCGGGTCGGTCAGGCCACCTATGACCATCTGATTCATGCCCGTAAAAAAGAACTCGTGCTGGTAGAGGAGGCAGATCATGGCTTTGGGGCCTGGGAAGGCCGGCCGGAACTGTCGGCCCAGTTGACGGACAATACAATCCGGTTCCTGCAGGAGAATCTGAAATGATCCTGAACGAAACAACAAGAGAAAACTATATCCGGACAACCTATGCGGCCTGGCTGGGCAAGGTGATCGGGGTGCGGCTTGGGGCACCGGTGGAAAACTGGAGCCATGAGCGGATCATGGAAACCTATGGCAACAAGGAAGGCTATCTGACCGATTACGGTATTTTCGCTTCGGATGACGATACGAACGGACCGCTGTTCTTCGTGCGGGCCCTGCTGGAAAAAGATGAGATCACCGCGGCGGATATCGGCGATGCGTTTCTCGGCTATATCCCGGAAT
>JAFWEA010000076.1 GCA_017543005.1 Solobacterium sp.
CTACGGCACCGATCATATATCCGAGCGGCACCGGCACCGGTATGAGTTCAACAATCAGTTCCGCACCGAATGTGAGGAAAACGGTCTGATCATTGCCGGAACTTCCCCGGACGGACATCTGGTGGAAGCGGTGGAAAACA
Organism: Solobacterium sp.; assembly: GCA_017543005.1. Classification (GTDB taxonomy): domain Bacteria; phylum Bacillota_I; class Bacilli_A; order Erysipelotrichales; family Erysipelotrichaceae; genus Bulleidia. Next base: position 141 of record JAFWEA010000076.1, read on the forward strand.
GAAACTGCCGGTTCTTCATCGGCGTGCAGTTCCATCCGGAATTCAAGAGCCGTCCGTACCGGGCCCACCCGCTGTTCCGTGAGTTCATCAAGGCCGCTCTGGCAACAGGAGAAGATCATGAGTAACAAGATTATCGTGCTGGACTTCGGCAGTCAGTACAATGAGCTGATCGCCAGAAGGATCCGCGAGTTCGGGGTTTACAGCGAACTGCTGCCCGGCAGCACCGCTCTGGCGGAAATACAGGCCATGCCGGAGGTAAAGGGAATCATCTTTTCAGGCGGACCGAATTCGGTGTATGAACCCGGCGCGCCGCTGTGTGATCCGGCGATCCTAACGGCCGGCATTCCGCTGCTGGGGATCTGCTATGGCATGCAGATGATTCATCATATGCTGGGCGGGGAAGTAACCGGCAGTGACCGGAAGGAATACGGCCGGACAATGATACATATGACAGAGTGTGCGCTGTCAGCCGGTCTGCCGGAAGTGCAGACTGTATGGATGAGCCACGGGGACCAGGTGAAAAGACTCGCCCCCGGGTTCACTGGGTTTGCCGGCAGTGAAACCTGCCCGTACGCTGCCGGTGCCGATGAAAACCGCGGGATCTATACTCTGCAGTTCCACCCGGAGGTCCGGCACACGGACTACGGTCTGGACCTGCTCAAAAACTTTGTCTTCGGCATCTGTAAGGCACAGGCTGACTGGAACATGTCCGATTTCATTGCGCAGCAGTGTGAGATGATCCGCAGGACAGTCGGCAGTGACCGGGTGCTGCTGGGTCTTTCCGGCGGTGTGGACAGTGCCGTGACCGCAGCTCTGCTGCATCGGGCGATCGGTGATCAGTTGATCTGCATGTTCATTGATCACGGGCTGCTCAGAAAAGATGAAGCGGAAACTGTGGTGAATACGTTCAGCCGGCTGATCCCGGTCCAGCTGGTGCACGTCGATGCATCGCAGCGGTTCCTGCAGGCCCTGCAGGGCATAAAGGATCCGGAGGAAAAACGCAGGATCATCGGCCGGGAATTCATCCGTACATTCCAGGAAGAGACCGGAAAACTGACGGCTGAAGAACCGATTGCCTGGCTGGCCCAGGGCACGCTGTATACCGATGTCATAGAAAGCGGCACAAAGACAGCCGAGACAATCAAGTCGCATCACAATGTCGGCGGGCTGCCGGAAGACATGCCGTTCCGGCTGCTGGAGCCGCTGAACCGGCTGTTCAAGGATGAAGTGCGGGCTCTTGGCACTGAGCTTGGCCTGCCGGAGGAGATTGTCTGGCGGCAGCCGTTCCCCGGTCCGGGTCTGGGTATCCGGGTGACCGGTGAAGTGACGGCTGAAAGGCTGCAGATGGCCCGGGAAGCGGATGCGATCCTGCGGGAAGAAATCAAAAAGTCTGGCCTGAAGGATATCTGGCAGTACTTTGTCTGCCTGACGGATACGAAGACGGTCGGGGTCATGGGGGATCAGAGAACCTATGAATATGCGGCAGCCGTGCGGGCTGTCACATCCATTGACGGTATGACTGCCGACTGGGCGAGAATCCCCTATGATGTTCTGGACCGGATTGCCGGCCGGATTGTCAATGAAGTGGCCGGTATCAACCGGGTGGTTTATGACATCACATCCAAACCTCCAGGGACAATTGAGTGGGAATAAAATCGTTGTCACGATGTACTCCGGATTATTCTGAAATATGTAAACTGAATTATCCTGGGTATTAATCGAACACATCTAAAAATGGATTAATGAATGAGACCTTGCATGAATCATGTGAGGTCTTTTTCTATTCATAGGCCGATGGGTATTCATGTGATCATTGGTACTCATTACTCACCGTATTCATCATCATGTGATCCTGGATTAATACGCAGCTGTATGAATCATCATTCCTGGACTCATGTACTAATGATGAATAGGATCCTGGGATTAATGTGACCTGGGTACTCATGGATGAATACCGAATAATGGCTTAATGATGCGGAAATAATGACCTTATACATGATTAATGGCCGGATGAATAATCATGGAATCATGAGTACGAATGTACAGAGGATTAATACCTGGAAGTACTCGTGAATCATGTGGAACCAGGCGGATGGATTCATGAATAAATGAGTTCATGAGTCCCAGTATTCGTGGAATGAATGTGTATGAATCAGGACTAATGAGGTGGATTAGTACTGATGAGGATGAATGCATAGCCACGGAGAGAGGCAGCAGCGGATCGAAGTGGTGAGGATAAAACCGATTCCATGAAAGACGCTAAAACAGATTCCACAGAGACAATCGTGTTTAATGGGATAAAATATATCAAAATATAAAAATATACCCCCTTAACTTGATAAAAAAAAAGAACCGGCAGGCTGCGACAGCACAGCTTGTCGGTTTTCTGCGGATTATGCGTTTTCTTCTGCTCTGGCCTTCTTTTCGGCTTCGGCCCGGGCCTTGCAGATATCGGCCCAGCGCGGCAGTTTGTTCAGCTGCTCGGTGAAATCGGCCAGGGCACCCGGGATATCGATCCGCTGCGGGCAGACCGCGGCACAGGCGCCGCAGCCGATGCAGGCGGAAGGCAGTTTATCTTCCGGGAAGGCATCCAGCTGCATGGCAATGGTGCTGCCGCTGCCGCCCTTGAGCTGGTTGTACTTGTGCAATAGATCCGGAATATCCAGTCCCATCGGACAGCCGTCACAGCAGTACCGGCAGGCGGTGCAGGGCACGGAATCCTTCATGCCTTCGGCAATCGCCATGACTGCTGCGTCTTCTTCGGCCGACAGCGGGTCAAGGTGATCGAAGGTAGCGATGTTGGCCTGCATCTGGGTCATGTCGGACATGCCGGACAGGACCATCGTCACATTGTCAAACTGGTGCAGCCAGCGGAAACCGAATGAAGCCGCATCTGCCTCCGGGCGGAACCCGTGCAGAATGTCCATGGATGCGTCATCGAGGGTGGCCAGCTTGCCGCCGCGCAGCGGCTCCATGACCCAGACCGGGATGCCTCTTTCCTTCAGAATGGCATACTTTTCATCGGCTTTCTGCAGGGTCCAGTCCAGATAGTTCATCTGGATCTGACAGAACTCCATCTCATCCCCGTATTCATCCAGGAACTGCTTCAGCAGCGGGATGTCGCCATGGCAGGAGAAGCCCAGGTGTCTGATCTGTCCCTGTTTCTTCTGTTCGATGAAGTAATCGATGATGCCCCAGCGCGGGTCTTTGTAGACCTGGATGGAGTTTTCATAGACATTGTGGAGAAGATAGAAATCAAAGTAATCCGTTTGCAGTTTCTTCAGCTGGCGTTCGAAGATATCCGCCGGATTATAGGTATCGGCGATCATGTGTCCGGGATACTTTGTGGCCAAATAATAACTGTCGCGCGGATACTTCTGCAGCACCCGGCCCATAAGGGCTTCCGAGCGGTTGTTCATGTACGGCCAGGCCGTGTCGATGTAGTTTACGCCATGGCTCAGGGCGTAGTCGGTCATCTCTGCCACCAGGTCCTCATCGATTGACTGGTCTTCCTTCAGGGGCAGACGCATGGTGCCGAACCCCAGCATGGATAGCTTCAGATCCTTAAAATCTCTGTAAATCATTGTCCTACCTCCGTATTTACTGATTAAATATATTATAACAAACAGATACTTCATAAGCAGGACCCGCGAAGGCCGGAAACGGCCTTGATCAGGAGGAACGCATGGCCTATTTCGGACAGTTTTATCTGGATGAAGAAAAAGATATCATCGTTGATCTGGACATGGATCAAGGAGAACTTTCCTATACCTTGAAAACCCCGAACCACCGCTCCGGCAATCTGATCACAAACCTGGCAAAGCTGTGTGACCTGCCGTTAAGCGAAGATGAAAACGGGCTGAAAGTCATCCGCGGCAGCGTGCCGTGCTACATCGATGCACAGAACCGGGAAATCTATATCTTCCGGCTCGGCGGCACGAAGACCGCCAATATTTTCCCGGACGGGACGATCGAGATGAAAGCCTCAATCCCGGCCATATCCAAGACCCTGATGAGTCAGACCAAGGACTATCAGCTCGATATCCAGCGGACCATCATCAAGAGCTATATTCCCCGGGAATACAAGTTCCGGACTGACCTGCATACCCATATGAATGCCAACCTGCGGCCGGATATCCTGATCGCCTTGGGCATTTATCACCAGATCAACTATCCCCTGTACTATGTGCGCAAGCTGGGATTAAGGCTGAGTGCGGCGCAGGAGGAGGAAATGAGCCGGCTGCGGGAGCGGATCGCCAGGCAGTTTGCGGACAGTGAGCTGACCGGCAAGTATCTGGACCGTAAGATCAATGACAATACCTGCATCAATTTCGCGGCCCTGATCCTGCAGAATATAGAGAATGCGGCATACAACATCCCGCTGATCCGGACCTCCCTGGCAATCCTGAAGGACGGCCAGGCAGTCTTTACCAATCTGGAGAAGGTCTACCTGTACCGCTATGTCTTTACCAAGGGCGTGCCCCACGAACATCCCATTGAACTGCAGGGGGTTGGGCAGATACCCGACAAAGATATCGCGGCAGCGGTCCGTCAGATGCAGGCAGATCATGCCGGCGTCTATGCGGGCAATACGCTGTTCCAGGACAAGCTGCTGTGGACAGCCCGGGGTTACCGGCGTCAGGGCATCGATTATGCCGAGATCAGCGATACCACCCTGGTGAAGCGGCATCAGGCCGTGGAAATGCTCAGGCAGGTCCATGCGGTCATGCCGAAGATCGAGCAGGAAACCGGTGTGCTGCTGCGCTTCCTGGCGGCGATCCGCCGCATCCCGC
>JAFWEA010000077.1 GCA_017543005.1 Solobacterium sp.
AATACATAGATTCTCAGCATCCAGCGCGGCCGATGGAACGTATTGCCATACGGCGCGCAGAGGCACCCGACAAGCCGGACAAATGCCGCCAGCAGACCGGCTTTGCCGTTCCAGCAGAGATCATAAAGATCATAATGATACAGTCCCGGGATCAATGAATGCCAGGGAACCTTCCCGGCCCGGGCAAATACTTTCCAGTTGCCGATGCAGGCCAGCAGCTGATAAACCGCCAGGAAAGCAAATACATACTGTGTAGGCAGGCCGAAAAAAGATCCTCTAGATAATAATTCTGTCAGAAAAGCATCCAGTACCATATCTTCTTTTCTCCCTGCCTGCAGACTCTCTTATTCGGTGATGAACTTCATGAAGGCATCCCGGTATTCTTCTGCCGGAATGGCATTCTCTGTGGTGATGCGCACTCCCTTCGGGGTTGTGCCGGCGCCATACGCTGCCGCAAATTCATGGCAGGCTGTCACCAGGATTCCCGGTTTCGTAACAAGGCCGAAACCGCAGGCAACGTAATCCCGTTCAGGTTCCTGTTCCGGATTGACCAGATTCAGATAATGACCGACACCAGAGCGGCTGCCGCTTTCATACAGTCTGCCCTCTTCTTCATACCATCCTTCAAACGGGTTATCATAGCCCCAGGCCAGGTTCTCACCCGTATACTGCAGGCCGTATGACTGCCGCAGACCCATCCAGTGAGCCCGGATGACGGCAGACATGTTGGCGTTGACGGCCGCCATTGCCATGAGTTCATCGGTTACGGCCAGGGCATTTAAACCATGCCGGCTGCGCAGCCGGTTGCCTTCAATGATCAGATCCAGGGCCCTCAGGACACCGGCCGCATCGGTCGCATCCCCGCTTTGCCCGCATACTGTCCGGCCAGCCTCACTGCCACCGTCTGCCTGCCACTGATCCCTGCCAAAGTCAAGAATCCGGCAGGCTTCCTCAGCTTTGCGGTAAACAAAGAAGTCATACAGGTTGTTTGCAGAACTGTTATTCACCGGTTTCATAAAACCATTATACGGTATAATCCGCATAATGAAAAAACGGCACATCGTGCCGTTTCAGAAGTATTACTTATTGTATTCCCGGTCTTGGGTCTTGACGATGACGTCATGCGCGCCGCCTTCAACAATGGAGGTCGCCGATACAAGCGTCAGCTTTGCCTTATCCTGCAGTTCCGGAATGGACAGGGCACCGCAGTTGCACATGGTGGACTTGATCTTGGCTGTCGTCATGGCCACGTTGTCCTTCAGATGGCCGGCATACGGTACATAGGAGTCAACGCCTTCTTCGAAGGTCAGCTTTGTCTTCGAACCGCCCAGATCGTAGCGCTGCCAGTTTCTGGCCCGGTTGGAACCTTCGCCCCAGTATTCCTTGACATAGGCACCGTTGACCATCAGCTTTTCGCCCGGGGCTTCCTCGAATCTCGAGAAGTAACGGCCCAGCATGACAAAGTCTGCGCCCATGGCCAGGGCCAGGGTAATGTGATAGTCATAGACGATGCCGCCGTCACTGCAGATCGGCACGTAAATACCGGTTTCCTTGAAGTATTCATCTCTGGCCTTGGCAACTTCAATCACTGCTGTTGCCTGACCGCGGCCGATGCCCTTGGTTTCACGGGTAATGCAGATACTGCCGCCGCCGATACCGATCTTGACGAAGTCCGCCCCGGCTTCAGCCAGATACCGGAAGCCGTCCGCATCGACGACATTGCCGGCACCGACTTTGACTGTATCACCGTAATGGTCACGGATCCACTGAATTGTCTTCTTCTGCCAGATGGTATAGCCTTCCGAGGAATCGATGACCAGGCAGTCAACCCCGGCTTCTACCAGTGCCGGGACCCGCTCGGCATAGTCACGGCTGTTGATGCCGGCCCCGACCATAAAGCGCTTCTCGGCATCCAGGATTTCATTCGGATTTTCCTTGTGGGAATCATAGTCCTTGCGGAAGACCAGATACTGCAGTCTGTCTTCTTCATCGACAATCGGCAGCTGGTTGAGCTTGTGCTCCCAGATCATGTCATTGCATTCACTGAGGTTGAGGCCAAGGCCCCCGACAACCAGCTTCTCACGCGGCGTCATATAACGGGATACGGTATCTTCCATATCAACATGGCCGATCCGGTAGTCACGGCTGGTGATCATGCCCAGCAGCTTGCCGTTGGCAGTGCCGTCATCGGTAACCGGCATGGTCGAATGACCGGTGTCATCCAGCAGGTGCAGCATTTCACCGATCGTGGTGTCCGGCTTGACATTGGTGTCACTGACAACAAAACCGGCCTTATAGTTCTTGACCATGGATACCATGGCAGCCTGACTCTCAACGGACTGGGAACCGAAAATAAAAGCCATTCCGCCTTCCTTGGCCAGCGCGATGCCCAGTTCCGGACCGGATACCGACTGCATGACAGCAGAGACCATAGGAATATTCAGAGAAATGGCAGGTTCTTCACCTTTTTTGAATTTTACCAGCGGTGTGCGCAGAGAAACATTTTCGGGAATGTTATCCTCCCCGGTGAAACCCGGGATCAGAAGATATTCACTGAAAGTATGGGATGGTTCTTCGTAAAATTTAGCCATGTCCTTGCTCTCCTCCTCAATAGTTTTGCTTATTATATTACAAATCGGATCAAAGTAAAGTTGAAACATGCTATAATCGAACAGAATGTGAGGAAATACTATGAGATTGAAAAACAGTTTCTTTTATACCCTGCGTGAAGATGTGAAAGATGAAGACTCCCGTTCCAGCAATCTGCTGGTCCGGGCTGGTTATATCAAGAAGAGTTCTTCGGGTATTTATATGATGCTGCCGATGGGCTACAGAGTCGTAAACAAGATCAATGAGATCATCCGGGAAGAGATGGATGCGACCGGCTGTCAGGAACTCCTGATGCCTTCCATGATTCCGGAGGAAGTCTACATTGCCAGCGGCCGCCGTGAAGGTTTCGGCAACAGCATGTTTACCCTCAAGGACCGCAAGGGCATGCCGTATTCCCTGGGCCCGACCCACGAGGAACTGTTTGCCATCGCGGCCAAGATGAAGATCCGTTCCTACAAGGATCTGCCCTTCTCCCTGTATCAGATCCAGACCAAGTTCCGTGACGAACCAAGACCCCGTTACGGTCTGATCCGGGTGCGGGAATTCCAGATGAAGGATGCCTACACCTTTGACAAGGATGAAGCAGGACTTGATGAAGCCTATCAGAAGCAGTTCAATGCCTACAAGAACGTCATGGACCGGCTGCACCTGAATTACAAGATTGTCCGGGCTGACACCGGTGTTATGGGCGGTCTGTTGAGTGAGGAATTCCAGGCAGTCACCGAGATCGGTGAAGATATTCTGGTCCTGTGTGATTCGTGTGACTTTGCCAGCAATATCGAGGTGGCACCGTGTGTCGGTCTTTCCGATGCAGAGGAAGAAAAAGAACTGCAGATGGTGGAAACTCCCCACTGCAGCACGATTGAAGATGTGGCACAGTTCCTTGGCCTGCCGCAGACAAAGTGTGTCAAGGCACTGCTGATGAATGTCAATGATGAACTGATCATCTTCTTCATCCGCGGTGACCGGGAACTGAATGAATCCAAAGCCCTGAAGCTGCTTGGTGCAACCGAGATCAACTTTGCCAACGATGAACTGATTGCCTCCAGCAATGCCGTTCCGGGCTTCACCGGGCCGATTGGTCTGAAGGCCAAGATTGTTGTCGATAAGGAAGTCCTGAACATGCGCAACTTCTGCTGCGGTGCCAACAAGGAAGGCTTCCACTACATCAACGCCAATCCGAAAGACTTCACCTATGATTTCTGCGGTGACATTGTCAATGTCATCGAAGGCGACACCTGCCCGGTCTGCGGCGGCAAGCTGTACTTCAACCATGGCATCGAAGTCGGCAATACCTTCAAGCTTGGCACAAAGTATTCCAAGGCTCTTGATCTGCAGTATCTCGATCAGGATAACAAGCTGCAGTATGTCTGGATGGGCAGTTACGGCATTGGTCCGGCCCGAGCCATGGCCGCACTGGCAGAACAGACCGCGGATGATCATGGTCTGAACTGGCCGAAGGAAGTTGCCCCTTACCAGGTGGCAATTGTCATCATTTCCATGAAGGATGAACAGCAGGTCAAGGCAGCTGAAGAACTGTATGAAACCCTGACGAAAGCCGGTGTGGAAGTAATTCTGGATGACCGGGATGAAAGACCGGGTGTCAAGTTCAACGACATGGACCTGATCGGTATTCCCTATCGGATTACGGTCGGCCGCGGCATTAAGGACGGCATGGTTGAATTCAAGCCGAGAACCGGTGAAAAAGAAGATGTTGCCCTCAGTGAGATCACTGGCAAAGTCATTGAAATCTTGAAATAATCTGAGAAACGGGCACCGCTAGGTGCCCGTTTCTCTGTCACTTATGATTCATGGAACCAATTATTAACACTAAAAGAACGGCATATGAGCCGTTCTTTTTGCTTGAATTAACTGATACTCAGTCGTTGAAGATCTTGAAGCGTTCCTTCGGGCTGTAGGATGTGTGCAGCAGTTCTTCTGCCAGCTCACTGCCAGGTTCGCCTAGGAAGTCTCTGTACAGATCCTGGATCTGCGGGTTATCAGAGGAGACTCTGATTTCCTTGATTGCATCTTCATCATACAGAGCCTTCATACGGAGTTCCTTGTAGCCCATACCGATCTTGCCGTTCTTGATGCGGCTGGAGACGATCGGCTGACCACCACCGTTGATGCATCCGCCCGGGCAGCCCATGACTTCGATGAAGGTATACTTGGAAGTTCCGGCCTTGACTTCTTCCAGCAGCGGCTTGGCAGCTGTCATGCTGGAGGTGATGGCAATCCAGATCTTTGTGCCGTTGAGATCAACTTCGGCTTCCTTGACACCGGCCATACCACGGCAGGCTGTGAAGTCAACCGGGTCGAGCTTGACACCGTCGAGCTTCTGCTTGACTGTTCTCAGGGCAGCTTCCATAACGCCACCGGAAGCACCGAAGATAACGCCGGCGCCGGTGTATTCACCGAGCAGGTCCGGATCGAAGTCTTCATCCGGCAGATCATTGAAGTCGATACCGAACATCTTGATCAGTCTTGCGCATTCACGGGTTGTCAGGACTGCGTCAACATCGACGTATTCCGCTGTCTTGCATTCCGGACGCTGGATTTCAGACTTCTTGGCAATGCACGGCATGATGGAAACGACATAGATGTTCTTCGGGTCTACACCCTTTCTCTGGGCCCAGTAGCTCTTGATCATGGCACCCATCATCATGTGCGGGCTCTTGGAGGTGGACAGGTGCGGCAGCAGTTCCGGATATTCGAATTCAATGTAACGGATCCAGCCCGGCGAGCAGGATGTGAACATCGGCAGGCAGCCGCCGTTGGTCACTCTGTCAAGCAGTTCGTTGCCTTCTTCCATGATGGTCAGGTCAGCACCCCAGTTGACGTCGTAAACACGGTCGAAACCGCATCTGCGCAGGGCTGCAACCATCTTGCCTGTGACTCTGGTGCCGATCGGCAGGCCGAATTCTTCACCCAGGGCAGCTCTGACCGCCGGAGCAGTCTGAACGATGACAACCTTTTCCGGATCGTTGAGGGCTTCAACAACCTTCATGGTGTCTTCCTTTTCAGTCAGGGCACCGACCGGGCAGTTGATGACGCACTGGCCGCACTGCATGCAGTTGACATCAGCGAAGCTCAGGTTGTAAACCGGGGCAACGATGGTCTTGAAGCCACGGTTCTCGAGACCGAGGATACCCAGGCCCTGGACCTTCTTGCAGGTTTCGACGCAGCGTTCGCACAGCACGCACTTGGAAGTGTCACGGACGATACCGTAACTGAAGTCCTCGTATGTGGCAGCTGTCTTTTCGCCTTCGAAACGGTTTTCACGGATGCCCAGTTCTTCGGTCAGACGCTGCAGTTCGCAGTTCTGGTTCCGCTTGCAGGACAGGCATTCACGGTTGTGGTTCGAGAGAATCAGTTCGACGGAGTTCCGTCTGCCCTTGATTGCTCTTTCGGAATTGGTAAATACTTCCATGCCTTCAGACACCGGTGTGGTGCAGGCGGACAGCAGGGTTCTGGCCCGCTTGACTTCTACCAGACACACACGGCAGGCACCGGACTTGTTGATGTCCTTCAGGTAGCAGAGGGTCGGAATATGAATTCCGGCAGCCTGTGCAGCCTGCAGAACCGTCATGCCGGCTTCAGCCTGAACGTCACGGTTATTAATCTTTAAATTGACGATAGCCATGAATTCTCCCTCCTGTTACTTTCTCACGACTGCGCCGAACCGGCAGGCAGCCATGCAGCTTCCGCACTTGATGCACTTGTCAGTGTCGATGACATACGGTTCCTTGCCAGGTACGCCGGTGATGGCACCAACCGGGCAGGCCCGTGCACACATGGAGCACTTCTTGCACACATTCGGATCGATGGAGTATGTCAGCAGGTCCTTGCAGACACCGGCCGGGCACTTCTTGTCAACGATGTGGGCAACGTATTCATCACGGAAGTGAGAGAGTGTGGACAGAACCGGGTTCGGGGCTGTCTGGCCAAGGCCGCACAGAGCGGTATCCTTGATTTCGTTGCAGAGATCTTCCATCTCATCCAGCATTTCCAGAGTGCCTTCACCCTTTGTGATCTTGGTCAGCATTTCGAGCAGTCTCTTTGTACCGATCCGGCACGGGCTGCACTTGCCGCAGGACTCATCAACGATGAATTCCATGTAGAAGCGGGCCACGTCAACCATGCAGTTGTCTTCGTCCAGGACGATCATACCGCCGGAACCCATCATGGAGCCGGCCGCAACCAGGTTATCGTAGTCGATCGGTGTATCGAGTTCTCTCTCGGTCAGACAGCCGCCGGACGGACCGCCGGTCTGTACAGCCTTAAATGCCTTGTTGTGCGGGCAGCCGCCGCCGATTTCATAAATGATTTCGCGCAGGGTTGTACCCATCGGGATTTCAACCAGACCAGTATTCTTGATCTTGCCGCCCAGAGCGAAGACCTTTGTACCCTTGGACTTTTCAGTACCGATCGCGGAGTACCAGTCAGCACCCTTCATGATGATCTGGGCAACATTGGCCAGTGTTTCAACGTTGTTGATGCTGGTCGGCTTGCCCCAGACACCGGAAACAGCCGGGAACGGCGGCTTCGGAGTCGGCATGCCGCGCTTGCCTTCGATGGATGCGATCAGGGCTGTTTCTTCGCCGCAGACGAACGCACCTGCACCCAGACGGACTTCCAGATCGAAGTCGAAGCCGGAATCAAAGATATTCTTGCCGATCAGGCCGAGTTCCTTGGCCTGGCCGATGGCGATGTTCAGACGGTGAACAGCGATCGGATATTCGGCCCGGCAGTAAATGTAACCCTGGTGAGCGCCGACAGCATAAGCCATGATGGCCATGCCTTCAACGATGGCATGCGGGTCACCTTCCAGAATGGAACGGTCCATGAATGCACCCGGGTCGCCTTCGTCGGCGTTGCAGATGACATACTTTTCATCGCCCGGCTGATCCTTTTCGAACTGCCACTTGACACCGGTCGGGAAACCGGCACCGCCACGGCCGCGCAGACCGGAAGCCTTGATGACATCAATGACTTCCTGCGGTTCCATGGAAGTCAGAACCTTACCCAGAGCAGCATAGCCGTCCATGGCGATATATTCGCTGATGTCTTCCGGGTTGATCTTGCCGCAGTTGCGCAGCGCAATTCTTTCCTGCTTCTCGTAGAACTTGATCTTGTCAATGTCAAGAATCTTTTCGCCGGTCTTCATGTCTTCTTCACTCAGTTCGAGTTCAGTGACAACACGGCCCTTCAGCAGATGTTCGGCAACGATGTGCTCGACATCTTCCGGCTTGACATAGTTGTAGAATACCTTATCCGGATAAATGGCAACGATCGGACCTCTCTGGCAGAGACCGAAGCAGCCTGTCTTGATGACCCGGACTTCCTCGTCCAGACCGTATTCCTTCAGGTATTTATTGAAATTGTCGAAAATCTCACCGGATCTGCTCGATGTGCAGCCGGTGCCGGCACAGCATAATACATTTGTACGAATCATGAACTCAGCCCTCCAGTGCCTTGACTGCGTCTACTGTGTACTCTTCGACAATGTGACCCTTACCGATGTGCTCTTCCAGGATCTTTGTTGCCTTGTCAGGGTCCACATGTACATAGGTTGTGTGGGAGCCGTCCTTGCCGTAAACTTCGACAATCGGTTCATAGACACACATACCGATGCAGCCGGTCTGGGTAACCACGCAGTTGTAGTCCTTTTCAGCGGTTTCTTCAACCAGCTTATTCAGAACCGGTCTGGCGCCGGCAGCGATACCGCAGGTTGCCATACCGACGACGACCCGGTAATCCTTGCCGCCTTCGCGCATCTCAACCTTCTTGAGTGCTGCCTCACGCATCTTTTTCAAATCTTCCAAACTCTTCATCTCATGCCCTCCTTTGCCCGCATGATGCCTTCATTGATATATTCTTTGATCCAGAGAAGTATCTCAGGCTCAAGAAGACTTACACCTTCCAGCATTTCCCTGATCTCACTGGATTTAAAGACAAACTGATCTGTATCTGTCTCGTAGATCATCTCGAAGTCGATGGTTTCGTCTGCCTGAATGGCATACATCATCATCTGTCCGAGATCTCCGGCCGGCGGGGCATCTATATGATCCCTGACAATGCTTGCGTGTACTTCCGTTCCCTCACCGGGCCGGCTTTTTATCGCAAATGTGCCTCCGCACTGTTCTGTCAGGCCTTTCATAAAGGCCACGCCCATACCAATTTTACGTGTTTTTCTGGTTGTTGTGAATGGATCCGCGACGGTTTTCACCATTTCCTCGCTCATTCCTGATCCATTGTCCGTGACGGTGATTTCAATGATATTGTCCTTCACGCTTTCCCGGATTTTCAGCAGGATACGTCCTGCCTTGGCCCCGATGCTGTTCATCAGGATTTCCAGGATATGCATGGCCAGATCTTCCATCATACAATATCACCCCACATCTTCCGGATATCGTCATGGGTAATGACGTTTTCCGGTTCGGAGATATCAATCAGCCGGTGCGCATCGGAATCCACGAACCACATCACCTGGTCATCCTTGATCCAGGGATGCATCTTCAGAACCCGCTGCCGCTGTTCCTGCGTCTTGATTTCCAGGCCGTCGTAGGCCAGATCCATCGGAATAAATCCGAGCTGGTTGGTCACGGAGTTCGACCGGTCCAGCACATGAGCCAGAACCGCCTTGCCGCCATGTTCATGAATGGCCTCAACGCACTCATTCAGGTCGGCACTCAGTGATACCAGCAGCAGCCTGTCTTCCGTTCCGATGACCTGATCATTTTCATCCATGAGCAGTTCATTGCCGAAGTAGTCCGGCCGGTTCGGAATGACCGGCATGTTCGCATCGATCCACGGCTGCATGCTTTCAGCCTTCTCCAGATCCCCGAACAGTCCCAGCACATGCACTTCCTCACTGCTTTCCAGTTCCATGCCATACAGCATTTTCAGGCCGATGTTTCTGGCCGCAATGCTGATGGAACGCAGCTGGCGGGTTGAGTTATGATCGGTCACCGCGATGATGTCGAGGCCCTTGATCACAGCCATATTGCAGATATTGTTCGGGGTCATCTCATCCTCGGCACACGGGGAGAGACAGCTGTGCATGTGGAAATCGTAGAACATCAGATCCCCAGTTCGACGAGTTTCTTCGCAGTCTCGTAGACCGGCAGACCGCTCTCGATGACCGGAATACCTTCCTCATCGGCTCTGGCGATGATATCCTCCGCCAGCACGGCATGATCGGCAATGATGATGCAGGAGAATTCTCTCAGACTCGCTACCCCGATGACATTCATGTGTACCTGTACGGTAATCCATGCCTGTTCCGGTTCACCGTTGCCCATGACCCAGCTGAGCAGATCGCCGCAGAATGCACCGGTTACCTTGCGGTCCAGCGCAGCATTCCTGGTGGCACAAGCCCATCCGGTCTTTTCAATCAGTTCCTGTACATTCATATGTTTTTCTCCTTCATGCTGTGCAGTATGTGGCAGTCATCCAGCTTTTTGGTACCGTTGACGATTGCCTCCGCCATAATCCGGCATGTCTGCATGCCGCAGGCACTGCAGTCGTATCCCGGCAGCAGTTCCAGCTGGTCATTGCCTTTCTGGAAGAAAGCCAGTTTTTCCATCAGTGTCCGCGGATCTTCATCCCCGGATATGATCCTGCCGCTGTAGAGTTCCTCGATGTTGATTTCGCTCGGCTGTTTCCGCCGTTCGGAA
>JAFWEA010000078.1 GCA_017543005.1 Solobacterium sp.
AATGACCGAGGAAGGCCGCAAGCTGTACGTGTATGCCAAAGCCATCCTGGAACGGACGGAACTGATCCGGCAGCTGGGGGTCCATGGGGCCGATATTCCGGAAACACTGACCCTGGCGACCTATCCGATCATCACGATGGGCAGATGGTTTACGGAGTTCTGCAACCGGCGCAAGGAACCGTATATTCATCTGAAGATGATCGAATGCCGCACCATGCAGGCAATGGAAATGGTGGAAAACGGGAGCGCGGAGATCGGCTTCCTCATGTTCAACGAAAGACAGAAAAAGGAAGTGCAGCACACCCTGAAGGCGAAGAAACTCGAATTCCATCCGCTGGGCACGGATACCTGGTATGCCAATGTCGGTCCGTGTCATCCCCTGTATGACCGGGAAGAAGTAACGATGAGCGAACTGATGGATTATGCCTGCGTGCGGATGCCGGATGATTATTTTTCCAATCTGACATTCTTTCTGGAAATCGACGGCATCATGCTGAAACAGATCACCAAGGTGATCCACGCCAATGATACCGGGGCCATCATGAGCATCCTGCTGCATACCGATGCCTTCCGCTTCGGACCGGGCCTGTCCGCGGCCGACTATGCGGCGTACGGCATCCGGTCGATCCCGATCCGCAACTGTGATGTCAGGATCAACGTCGGCTATGTCAGCCGGCATCGGCAGAAGTATTCCGCCGCCGGCCAGGACCTGCTCGATCTGCTGATCAGCCGCACCCGGGAGTATTACAGTACAGTTTCTGCGTGATGAAGGAACCCGTCAGGGTTCTTTTCTTTCGAAGTATGAATGCAGGTTTGAACCCGATTATAGTTTTTCTGCCTTATACAGACAGCAGCGGGGCAAAATACAATGAAATCAGAAGTTGAGTGCTGACCGCCAGCCGGAAGACAGCACGGGAGAATGTCTGCCGGTGACCGGAGTAAGCAATTTTCTGCGAGCGCACATAATTTTGAATGAGAGAAAAGAGGAGGTAATTATGAGCGAAAAGTTTCCTTTAAACGTTGAACCCCCCAAGTCAGTCACATTTGTTACCCGGAACCTTCCGTCGGTTACGGCTGAACAGCGGCTCGAAGCACTCAAGAAGACGCATTACAACGAGTTCGCGTTCCCGGCCGGCATGCTGTATATCGACTGCCTGTCCGACTCCGGCACCACCGCCATGACCGACAAGCAGTGGTCGGCCCTGATGCTCGGTGATGAAGCCTATGGCCGCAACAAGGGCTACTATGTCCTGCTGGATGCCATGCGCGACGCGTTCGAGCGCGGTGATGACCAGAAGCGCCTGATCGACTATATCCGCAATGGTACAGATACCGACGATGTCCAGAAGATGATGGATGATGTCTATCTGGTTGACTACGAAGGCGGCTTCATCAACGGCGGGGCCTTCCAGCTGGAACGTCCGAATACATTCATCGTGCCGCAGGGCCGCTGTGCCGAAGCACTCCTGTTCGATGTCATCAAGCCGCTGCTGGCGGAAAGATATCCGGGCCGGGTTTTCACCATCCCGTCCAATGCCCACTTCGACACAACCGAAGGCAACATCAAGCAGATGGGTTCCATCCCGCGCAACATGTACGACAAGGAACTGCTGTTTGAGATCCCGGAAGGCGGCAAGTATCCGACCAACCCGTTCAAGGGCAACATGGACCTGGACAAGCTGCAGCAGCTGCTCGATGCAGTCGGACCGGAAAATGTCCCGCTGATTTACTCCACCGTCACCAACAACTCCGTCTGCGGCCAGCCGGTCTCCATGGCCAACATGAAGGCGGTATCCGAGATTGCCCATAAGTACGGCATTCCGTACATCATGGACGGTGCCCGCTGGGCCGAAAACTGCTACTTCATCAAGATGTATGAAGAAGGCTATGCCGACAAGTCCATCCCGGCGATTGCCAAGGAAATGTTCTCCTACTTCGATGCCATGTCCGCATCCCTCAAGAAGAACGGTCACGCCAACATGGGCGGTGTCCTGATGTTCCGGGACAAGGGCCTCTTCTGGCAGAAGTTCTCCGAATTCAACGAGGACGGCAGCGTCAAGACCGATATCGGCCATCTGCTGAAGGTCCGTCAGATCTGCGCCTACGGCAACGACTCCTACGGCGCCATGTCCGGTCATGACATCATGGCCCTGACCCAGGGTCTCTATGAAGAACAGAGATTCGAATACCAGCATGAGCGGGTCAGCCAGGTGGAATACCTCGCCCAGGGCCTGTACGAAGCCGGTGTCCCGGTTGTCCTGCCGGCCGGCGGCCACGGCGTCTACATCGATGTTGACAGATTCTTTGACTACAAGCGCGGCCATGAGACCTTCGCCGGTCAGGCCCTGTCGCTGGAAATGATCCACAGATACGGCATCCGCTGCTCCGAACTGGGTGACTATTCCATGGAATATGACCTGAAGACACCGGAACAGCAGGAAGAAGTCTGCAACGTTGTCAGACTTGCCATCAACCGCAGCCAGCTTTCCAAGCAGCACATGGACTACATCATTGCGGCTGTTGCCCAGCTGTACAAGGACAGAGATACGATTCCGAACCTGAAGATCACATACGGCCGTGAACTGCCGATGAGACACTTCCACGCATGGCTCGAACCGTACGCACCGTCTGAAGAAGAACTCTGCGACAAGTAATCGGAATTCTTCCGTAATGAGGGAAAGGGTGCTGAAAGGCACCCTTTGTCTTCCGGACAATTGCCATAAACTGCTGTTATCAAGATATAAAAATTTATAAATAATCAGATTCATAAACCTCTGAAATTGTAGTTACTGTTACAGAATTTATGTCGATACTGTAAAAATAATTAATCAAATAAGCTTTTGGTTAAGAAAGGAGGACTATATGAATCTGCAGAAAGAAATTCACGATTACGTCCTGGCTCATCAGGACGAGATCATTGCGACATGGAAAGACATTGTGGATACACCCAGCAAAGTGAATCAGCGGGATGATCTCAATGCCTGCTGTGACAAGCTGATCGCACTGTTCGAAGGAATCGACTTTGAAGTCGAAAAGCATGATGTCGGTCCGGTCAACGGCCCGGCATTCTCCGGTATTCTCGGCAAGGACAGACCTGGCAAGCCGGTGATGTTCAGCGGTCATTATGACACGGTGCCGCTGGCCGGGGAACATCCCTTCCGCTATGACGAGGAAGGCCATGTACGCGGCCTGGGCTCGCTGGATATGAAGGGCGGCATCACGATTGCCTATCATATCTGCAAAATGCTGAATGAACTGGGCTGGGCTGAACGGCCGATCAAGATCCTCTTCCTCGGGGATGAAGAAAAGGGTCATGTGGACGGTACAGCCGTAGAGGTCATGCAGAAGCTGGCTCCGGGAGCCCTCTGTGACTTCAACATGGAAACCGGTCTGGTCTCCAACGCCATCTGTGTCGGCCGCAAGGGCACCATCATCACCAAGATGACCATCCACGGCATCGGGGCCCATTCCGGCAACGACTTCCAGAGCGGCCGCAGTGCCATTGCCGAGGCAGCGCACAAGATCCCGATGATCGAAGCCCTGACCAACCTCAACAAGCAGACCACGGTTGCCACAACGCTGATCGAAGGCGGTACGGTCATGAACAGTATCCCGCCGATCTGCAAGCTCACCGTTGACTCGCGGATCTTCCGGCTGGACGAAAGAGAGAGAATTCTTGCGGCCATGAAGGAGATCGCAGCCGACACATTCATTGAAGGATGCAGCACAGAATATACCTGTGAAGAATACATGCCGCCTTTTGAACCGAATGAAAAGAATCATATCCTGGCCGGCTTTGTCTCGGATATCTCCGAAGAACTCGGCTGGGGGAAGATGGATACCGTTACCCTGGGCGGCGGTTCTGACGCATCCCACATCACCATTGCCGGTGTACCGACCATCTGCTCGATCGGTGTCCGCGGCCAGTTCAACCACACGGAAAA
>JAFWEA010000079.1 GCA_017543005.1 Solobacterium sp.
GGCAAGAACCTGCTGTTTACGCTGTTCCTGGCGCTGATGATGATTCCCAATGAACTGGTGATCATCACGAACTTCGTGACCATTACCGACTGGAACATGCGCAACACGTTTGCCGGTCTGATCCTGCCCAGTGTCACCTCGGTCTTCTACATCTATCTGCTCAAGGAGAGCTTCGAGCAGGTGCCGGAAGAACTCTACAAGGCAGCCAAGGTGGACGGGACATCGGATCTGAAATACCTCACCAAGGTCATGATTCCGATCTGCCAGCCGACTATTGTCACCATTGTGATCCTGAAGGTGATCGAGTGCTGGAATTCCTATGTATGGCCCCGGCTGATCACCGATAACGCAGCCTATTTCCTGGTATCCAACGGCATCCAGGAGATCCGGGAGAACGGCTTCGGCCGGGAAAACATACCGGCGATGATGGCGGCGGTTGTCGTAATTTCCGTGCCGCTGATTATTCTTTTCCTGATCTTCCACAAGAAGATCATGGCCGGTGTATCCAGAGGAGGGACCAAGGGAGCATGATGAAGAAATTTGCTGCGGCCCTGATGTGTCTCTGTCTGACGGCCATGTGCGGATGCCATGGCTCGCGGGGAATGAACGCCTTTGTTATCCCGGAAGAATTCGATGAGACAAAGACGTACGAAATCACGTTCTGGGCCAAGAATGATACCAATAAACGCCAGACCGCCATTTATGAAAAGGCCATTGCGGACTTTGAGGCGCTCTATCCGAATGTCACGGTGAACATGCGCCTGTATACCGACTACGGGCGGATCTACAACGATGTCATTACCAATATCTCCACCGGTACAACCCCGGATATATGCATTACCTATCCGGATCATATTGCGACCTACATGACCGGCACGAATGTCGTGGTGCCGCTGGACGAACTGTTCGCAGATGAGAAATACGGCCTGGGCGGTTCGGAGCTGAAGTTTGACGGCCCCCGCCAGGATGAGATCATCCCGCAGTTCCTGGAGGAGTGCATGATCAACGGCACCCATTATGCGCTGCCGTACATGCGTTCCACCGAAGCGGTCTATATCAACCGGGATTATGTCGAAGCCCTGGGCTATGAAGTGCCGGATATCCTGACCTGGGATTACATGTTTGAAGTCGCCGAGGCGGCCATGGCCAAGGATGAAAACGGCAATTTCCTGATCAACGGCCAGAAGATCATGATCCCGGTCATCTACAAATCTACCGACAACATGATGATCCAGATGCTCCGGCAGAAAGATGCCGGCTATTCCGATGCGGAAGGCAATATCGCCATTTTCAATGACACAACCAGGGAACTGCTGAAGACGGTGGCGGCGCACGCGAAGTCGGGGGCGTTCTCGACGTTCAAGATTTCCAGTTATCCGGCCAACTTCCTGAATGCCGGCCAGTGCATCTTTGCGATCGATTCCACGGCCGGGGCGACCTGGATGGGTTCCAAGGCCCCGCTGGCGGATATTCCGGCCGATCAGTTCGTGGATTTCGAGACAGCGGTGCGCATGGTGCCGCAGTTCGATCCGCAGAATCCGCAGATGATTTCCCAGGGACCTTCGGTCTGTGTCTTCAACAAGCCGGACAGCCAGCAGGTGCTGGCCGCCTGGCTGTTTGCCCAGTATCTGCTGACCAATGATGTGCAGATTGCCTATGCGGAAACCGAAGGCTACGTGCCGGTCACCGCAAAGGCCCGGGCCGACAGTTCCTATCAGGACTACCTGGCGGCGGCCGGCAGTGACAACAATGAGCACTATGACATCAAGATCCTGGCTTCCCGACTGTTATTGGACAATGTCGGCAATACGTTCACCACGCCTGTGTTCAACGGTTCCACATCCCTGCGCGACGCAGCCGGGCAGCTGATCGAAAATGTCACCAAGTCCGTGCGCCGGAAGGAAACCGTTGATGACGCATATCTGGACCGGATGTTCGATGATGTCATGTCCCTGTACCGGCTCGACCAGCTCAACGGCAGGGCTTCGGAAAATGAGGATCTCGGGCCGCTGCCGCTGGAGGCCAAAGCGCTGCTTGGCGGGCTGGCGGCTGTGTGGGTGCTGATCCTGATCTATGCCGGCCGGCAGTATTTAAAGAATAAACATTAATATTTAAGCAGATAATTTGCGTTGACCTGCAGTTGAAGTATAATAACTTCGTTGCGGAAGACCCGCAGCAGGGGGAAAAAGAAAAAATGAAAAAGTTATTGACAGCAGCAGCTGCCATGATGGTTCTGGCCGGCTGCTCAAGCGCTGCCCAGCCGACACCGACACCGGAAGCGGAAGTGGATTACGCTGCCAAGTCCGAAGGCGTCATGACCTACGCAGAGTATGCCGCGGCTGAACTCGACACAGAAGTTGTTGTCGAAACATATGTTCAGGCCAAGCAGAGCTGGTGGGATGACAAGGCTACCATCTACACCCAGGACCCGGACGGCGGTTACTTCATCTATGAAATGCCGATCAGCGAAGAAGACTACAACAAGCTGACTGAAGGCACAAAGATCAAGGTTACCGGCTACAAGTCCGAATGGGCCGGCGAAGTGGAAATCACTGACGCTTCCTATGAGATCGAAGAAGGCAGCTGGATTGCCGAACCGGTCAATGCGGACGCAGTCTGGGGCAGCCCTGACATGATCAACTTCCAGAACCAGAAGGTTGTCTTCACCGGCGTTACCGTTCAGGACTACACAACTGATGAAGGCGCAACCGGTGCTGCCTTTGCCTACA
>JAFWEA010000080.1 GCA_017543005.1 Solobacterium sp.
AATCAGATGATTTCCCGCTTCAGGAAATCAGGTTCCTGATGGACGTTTTTCTTTTCCTGGGCGGCAGGTGCAGTTTTCTTTGCGGCATCTTCCTGGGATGATTTGATGATTTCCCCGAAGCCGCTGGCCAGTCCGGCGATGCCGGACAGTTCGGCCGGCAGGAAGATCTTGGTGGCATTGCCGTCGGCGATCGTAGCCAGAGCCTCGATGCTCTTGAGCCGCAGTACGGTTTCATCCGCGCCGGCTTCCTTCAGCATGCGCAGACCGTCGGCGTTGGCCTGTTCAACCCGGCGGATCGCATCAGCCTGACCGGTGGCCCGTTCGATCTGGGCCTGGCGTTCTGCCTCGGCTTCCAGAATCTTCTTCTGCTTGTCTGCTTCCGCATCCAGAATCAGGGCAGCCTTATGACCTTCAGCCTTGAGAATGTCAGACTGCTTGTGACCTTCGGCTTCCAGGATCTCAGCCCGCTTGTTGCGCTCAGCTGTGACCTGCTGTTCCATCGCTTCCTTGACCTGCTGCGGCGGGACGATGTTCTTGATCTCGACCCGGGTGACCTTGATGCCCCACTGGTCGGTGGCTTCATCGAGGACCGTGCGCATCTTGGAGTTGACGGTTTCCCGGCTGGTCAGGGTTTCATCCAGGGTCATTTCACCGATGATATTACGCAGGGTTGTGGCGGAAAGCAGATCCATGGCCTTGAGGGCATCCGTAATCCCATACGTAAACAGATGCGAATCAAAGACCTTGAAGTAAACGACAGAGTCGATCTGCATGGTGACATTATCCTTGGTGATCACCGGCAGCAGGTCGCCGTCCAGCAGCATCTCCTTGATATTGACCTTGTTGGCGATACGCTCGATCACCGGCATCTTCAGGTGCAGGCCGGCCGGCCAGATTGTCTTGAAACGGCCCAGCCGCTCAATAACATATTCGTATCCCTGCGGGACAATACGGATGCAGCTGAACAGAATATATCCCGCCAGAATGATGAGAACCAGAATCCATGGCATATCGATATCCTCCTTACTTCTATCTTAGCAGAAACGGAAAGCGAATATGATTAAGATACCTGTAGGGTCTGATCACAGGACAAAACTGATTATTATAGGGATCAGAAGCAGAACAGTGATCAGGGCAATAATCCGGTTCCGGCGCAGGCGGGCGGGAGGCACTGGCTCGGCAGGAACAGTCTGCCTTTCGACCTGATGTTCATAGTCCATCACGGTATATCGGATGCGTTCCGGATCGGCTCCGGGTCTGATTTTCGGGATAACGGGCATCGTCAACAATCTCCGGCAGGCTCAGCATAATTGATATAATAAAAAAAACAATGTGTTTACATCAGAGAAATCAAGCATGGATATGGAGGTAACAAGATGAACCCGCATGCAGTCCTGCACATGGAAAACGGCAGGAAGATCGTCATTGAACTTCTGCCGGAGGCAGCCCCGAACACGGTTGCCAGCTTCATCCACATTGCCCGTCAGGGGCTGATGGATCATTATGCCATCCAGAGAATCGTGCCCGGCAAGTGGGTGGATGTGTCCTATTCCGGCTTCGGCAGGGAAGGGGCCCGGTATCTGATCCCAAGT
>JAFWEA010000081.1 GCA_017543005.1 Solobacterium sp.
CAAGAGACCGATATGAGAAGATCGATTTATTCATCAATATGGCACTAAATTCGACACGAGTGGTGAAATATCGCGATGTGATGTCTAAAAAATCCAGTAAATAAGCGGTTATTCACCAACGCAGTGCAAATTACCACCTTTTATTATTATACCGCGCCATACACTAAGAGGAATCGACCGTTGTCGATCCCTCCTGGCTTTAGTTCATACCAATCAGCTGATCCTCCAGATCACTGTCACTGTATCTTCCAGATGGATATCATCTGCTTCCATGTCAATGTCCAGGCTACCACCAATACCCTGGAATCTGGCCAGTGATTCATCTTTAGATATTCTCATTTTGTTTGTATAGACATCAAGCCTCTGCCATGAGTAATCGATATTCTCCACTTCCCCTAGTTTGACTCCGGCTGCTTCGGTCAGGATCAATGCCTTCTTCTTCGAATCTGCTACGGCTGCTGCCAGCAGTTCAACCCGGTCCGGTTCGGTGTCTTTAACGAAATAACTGATGCTGAACTCGGCATCTGCCCTGCATTTTGACAGGTAATACAGCACCTTTCCCAGCAGTTCGTTGTCATTACCAAAGCAGAGATATAGCTCCTCAGAGAATTTGTAGCCGAGAAACCTTTTCTTCCAGTTACTATTCCTGTCCTGATACCTTTCATATGCCATGTCCACCGAAAAGTCGGTAGTCTTGAGACCATTGGGATCCAGCCCGGCCTGACTGATGCTCTCCCGCAGCAGTCTGGTATTTTGTGCTGCCTGCTCAAGCGCGTCCGCATACTGCTTGCATATACCTTCACTGCTGATATTCAGCTGGATTGTATCAGGTTTGATGGTAATGGTTCCCTTACCTGTTACTCTGATTGTCCGTTCCATGTTCTTCCTCCTTCCCTGCTCAGTCCCAAAGGAACTGTTTATCCGTCTCTTCCAGTTCCCCGCCGCAGTCCGGGCATTTCAGACCGAGTTCTGCCAGTGGTTTCTGACCATCCAATCTCTGCATCTTCTGCCCGCAGCTGCAAATCCGGGTGTATTCCTTTCTGACTCTGCCTGAATTCTGCAGGTCATCGGCCATGTAATAATTGCTGTCTGTTCCTTCCGCCGGGATATCCGGAATATAGGCATCCAGGACCGGACCGACCTCCCACTGTCCGCACACCGGGCAATAGAAGAGATCCCTTTCCGCATCCACAACAGTTCCGGGGCAATCCTTCAGGATCTGCTGCAGCCGTTTCCCATATCTGCCTGCCTTGGCTTCTTTCTGTACCTGCTGGAATTCCTGCGGGAACAGGAACCCGATGCCCAGATACATGTGATGTTCCTTCCCGCACTTGGTGCACTTCATGACATATCCTTCACCCATTTTTCATTCCTCCTGATTCTGTTATATCAGCCCGGGTGTACAAAAAGGTCGCCATGGCGGCGACACTTGTTTATTCTTCTTTCATGGCTTCAGCCAGGAACTGCGAGACGGCCCAGTCATGGAGATCAAAGTCATCTTCCGGACGGATCACTCCGTTTTCGATCAGGAACTGCTTTTCTTCCTCCAGCATGCTGAAGGCCAAATCATTGAGCACCGGGATGCGGTTGGCAAACAGATAGTCAAGATCAAAGGCTTCCTTCATCTCTTCCGGGGTGGCCCCGTAGACACCGCTGCAGACCGTATGGATGAAGTCCTCCCGGTGTTGCTGTGCTTCTTTGGCGGCCCGGATGACTTCGCGCAGGTAGGCCACCACAATATCGGGATGCTCATCACAGAACGGCCTGGTGCAGGTCAAGGGCAGGACCGCATTGTTGTTAATGTTGGGAATATCGTGCTGGTCCTGTTCACTCATGATCTGCCGCAGCAGGCCGGCTTTTTCATGCCGTACGGCCTTGATCGAGTTGGCAAAGGCCGCATCTGCTTTTCCTGACAGTACTGCCTGAAAGTCCTCGGTCAGGAAGTCATCCGTGTTGTGGAGCGTATCCATGGATCCGGCTTTCAATGTAGTGGTGATATTCTCGGCTGTTACCGGTACAAGCTCCACCTCACTGAGCGATATGCCATGCCAGCGCAGTACATCGCGGAACCCGTGCAGCATGGTCATCTGTCGGAAGTCCACGACGGCCCCGGGCCGGACCGGGATGGCCAGCCGTCTGCCCTTCAGGTCCTCTATGGAACGGATGGAACTGTCGGGTCTTACAAAGATGCCGCGGCGCTCTTTCTGGAACGTGACCCCCAGCAGCACACAGCAGTCACTTTGGGACCGGGCCCAGAGCGGCGGAATGTTGCCGCCCTCGCGGAAGACCAGCGGATCGGTCTGGGTAAAGTGAGCAGTGCCGGCTTTTTTGCCAAGGGACTGCAGCAGGACAAACTCAGCCCCGGCCTCTTTAAAGGCCGCACTGAGCCTGGCTTTCTTCATGGAATACTCGGTTGCGGTAGCCACCGGACAGCGGCTGACAACGGCCTGTACAGCCATATGATTTTTCCTCCTATGAAAGTCTGATGATGCGGTAGAAGAAGCGTACAGCCTGACTGATGGCCGGCAATGTGATCCGTTCATTGTTGCCATGGATCAGCCCGCGCTCTTCCCTGGTCATATGCATGGCCGAGAACTTGTATACCCGGTCGGAAATATCCTTGTAATGCCGGCTGTCAGAGCACTGCACCATCAGATACGGGGCGACCAGCAGGTCATTGCCCCAGGTTGTCCGAACAGCCTTCACAACTCGCTGCCAACCCTCCACATCGGTGCGGGAGACGGGACTGGGGTTCATGGTGTATTCATCAGCGGGACTGATGATGACGGCCTCGTTATTGACCCGCTGGCGCAGGTCCTGCAGCACGCTGTCCACGGTTTCCTCGGGGTTGATGCGGATGTTGGCAGTGACACTGGCATGAGGCGGAATGACATTGACGGCTTCCCCGCCCCTGGCCTGGGTAAAGGCCACGGTGGTCCGCAGCAAGGCATTGAGTTCTCCGCCGCTTTTCTTTGTGATCATATTCAGCACCGGCTTGAAGCACCAGAGGTTGGCAAAGATCATCCGGTACAGGAAAGTGGAATGCCGGCCCAGCGTATCGAACATCTGTCTGACCGGTTCGGAGATATGCAGGGTCAGCGGGTTGTTTTCGACATTAGTGACAGCCTGGGCCAGGATGCCGATCGGTGTATGCGGCTTCGGGGCACTGGCATGACCGCCGGCACTGTCACAGTCAAAGCGCACATTGAGCATGCCCTTTTCGGCAATGCCGATCAAGGCACACTGACCGGACAGGCCCGGGAAGA
>JAFWEA010000082.1 GCA_017543005.1 Solobacterium sp.
CATGCCCAGGCCCAGCAGGACCTTCACGGAGTTTTCATCCTGGCGCAGGATATTGTCGGCCAGCTTGTTGGCCTGCATGTCATGACGCAGGTAATACCAGAGCGGGAATTCTTTTGACCCGATGGCTTTCGGGGCATCTTCCGCATACTTTTCATTCATGAATTCCTCTTCATGGGTATGGAAGCCGGAAGGCCGTTCCATGAAGCTGAATTCAACCGGCAGCTGGGAACCCTTGCGGTCAAAGTTACCGGTAATGATGAGCAGTGACATGATTGCCCGGTAGTTCTGCATGCCGTTGCGGTGATGGCCGAGCGTGCTGCTTTCGGGAATGCAGATGCCATGGCAGGAGTGAATCAGTTCAGCAGCGGCGATGATGTCCGCGGCCGGAACGCCGGTCAGTTCCTCACCCTTTTCCGGCGTGAACCGGCTGACATAGTCGCTGTATTCCTTAAAGCCGTGAACATACTTGTCGATATAGTCGTGGTCAACCCAGTCTTTTTCAATCAGCACATGGGCAATGCTCAGTGCCAGCGCCCCGTCCGTGCCCAGATGCGGCCTGAGATGCAGATCAGCCAGCCGCTGGGAAGCAGGGGTAATGCGGGGATCCACGATCATGATCTTCATGCCGCGCTTTTCCCTGTTGGCAATTTCATTGCGGACAATCGGATAGCGGGAGAAGAAGCCGTTCTGGCCCCAGCCGATCACCAGTTCGGCATTCGGCAGGTTCATGCCCATGGAAGTGCCGGACGCGATCTGCCAGGCCATGGCGCCCGAGGTGAAGCAGGCGCTGGATTCGGTCCCGTAGTTCTGGGTGCCGAAGACCCCGGCGAACCGCCTCAGCATGAAGCGGTAATATTTCTGGTAGCCGGAATAGAAGGCAGCCTTGTCAGCGCCGTAATCCCGCCGTACCTGCAGGAACTTTTCACTGATCAGGTCCAGGGCTTCATCCCAGGAGATCGGTTCGAACTTTCCCTCACCGCGCTCACCGACCCGCTTCAGCGGGGTCAGGATACGGTCCTTGCGGTAGACGAACTGCCGGTTGCCGGCTCCCTTGGTGCAGAGATGGCCGTTGCTGACGGGGAAGCCTTCCGTGCCTTCTACCTTGAGGATCTTTCCGTCCTTGACCAGGACGTCGAGACCGCACTGCATGCCGGGTGTGCAGATGTCGCACATGGAGTGGCGGACTTCAATGCCGCTGTCCGCTCCCGGAATCTTGCCGTGCGTGTAATCAACCTTTGTCATGATAAGAGCCCTCCAGTTTTTCGATAAATGACGGCCGGAGTCCTTCCTTGATCAGAATGCCTTTCTGAATCGGGGAGATTTCTTCACTTTCTCCTTCCATCATGCGGTAGAGATAGTTCTTGATGGCGCCGCTGATCCGGTAGTTGTCAAGAATATTGACGCCGGCCAGCCTGTGGTCTTTCAGCACTGCCTCAACATACAGGCCTTCATGAATGTTGCCGGAAGTCAGCACCTCCCCGGTAATGCGGTTGTCACCGAAACCGATGAAGTCCATATCCATGAAATGGGTGATGTTATGCAGGAAGTTGCCGTCGAATTCCGCTGCCTTGCCGGTCATGTTGGCCCCGGCTGTTGTGCCCTGATGGGCCGCATTGGCCCAGAGCCCGATAATCATCGTATTGCGGCTCTGCAGTTCGTGGCCTTCGCAGCAGTCCCCGGCCGCATAGACACCTGGCCAGGATGTTGCCATGGCATCATCGACGACGATGCCGCGGTTGATCTTGATCTCATTGGGATCGACAATCTTCGTATTGGCCCGGGTCCCGATGCAGAGCACGATCAGATCGGCATCGACCGTACTGCCGTCGGACATTGTGCAGTGATAGCCGCTCTTTGTTTTCTCGGCTTTCTGCAGACCCTTGCCAAGCGCCAGTTCCACGCCTTTGGCACTGATCCGCCGTTCGATTTCCGCGGCGACATCCGGATAGGAAGCCAGCGGGAAAATCGCCGGGGCGAGATCCGCCAGGACGGTATGGATTCCCTGACCGTTCAGCAGTTCCACAACCTTGATGCCGACCATGGAAGCCCCGACTACCAGGGCGGAGCGGTGCGGCTTTTCCTCAAGTTCGTTCTTGAGCCGGACTGCGTCATCCACGGTCCGCATGTAGAAGGCATCTGCCGGGTCCAGGCCGTCAAAAACCGGCGCAAAGGCTGAAGCGCCGGAAGCGATGAGCAGCCGGTCATAACCGACCGTTTCGCCGTCTTCCAGAACGATCTGCTGTTCGGCCGCATGGACGGCTTTTACCTTTGTACCGGTGCGGATATCCAGTCTGTATTCCTCTTCGATCTGTTTCAGGGAACCGAAGGGGAACAGGGATTCAAACGGAATCTTCCCGGCCGCGAAATACGTCGTAAGCATCGGATTGTATGGGGAATAATTGTGCTCGCTGAATACGGTAATGATGCCATCCGGATCGTTTTCCCGGATGGTTTTGGCGGCGTAATAGCCGGCACAGCCAAAACCGATTACTGCATAATGCACAGAAACCACCTCCTTATAATATGAATGTTATAGATAATCAAATTATAGCGTACGCTCCCGGTCCGGTACACATACAACTGGATTTTTCCTTACAAAAAACGGTTTTACTTTCCAAAGCCGCGATATCGTCGCGGTTTTATGCGTGATACAATTTATACATATTCCGTATACTCAAGCAGACAGGAGGAAGCGCCATGAAAATTGTTCTTCAGCATCTGACCAAGATCTACCCAAACCAGAATAAGAAAATCGGCGGGGAAGTCGTCGCGGTCAATGATTTTGATTTTGAAATACCGGACGGGAAACTGATCGGCCTTCTGGGTCCTTCGGGCTGTGGCAAGTCCACGACGCTGAACATGATCTGCGGTCTGGAGAAGCCGACCAGGGGGAGGATCTTTTTCGGGGATGATGATGTGACGGATCTGCCGCCGGAAAACCGCGGGGTCGGCATGGTATTCCAGAGTTATGCCCTGTATCCGCACCTGACGGTCCGGCAGAACATCACGTTCCCGCTGGAGAATCTGAAAGGGGCAGAGAAGTTGACCAGGGCACAGATGAACGAGAAGGCCGAAGAGGCAGCCCGGCTGGTGCAGATTGATCAGCTGATGGACCGGAAGCCGAATGAACTGTCCGGCGGCCAGCAGCAGCGGGTTGCCATTGCCCGGGCGCTGGTCAAACGGCCGCGGGTGCTCCTGCTGGATGAACCGCTGTCCAATCTGGATGCCCGCCTGCGTCTGCAGACCCGGGAGGAAATCCGCCGGATTCAGACCGAAACCGGGATTACGACTGTATTTGTAACGCATGACCAGGAAGAAGCCATGAGCATCTCCGACCAGATTGTCGTCATGGCCGCGGGGGTTCTGCAGCAGATGGGCCCGCCGCAGGATGTCTATGATGATCCGGACAATCTGTTTACCGCCAAGTTCCTGGGCACCCCGGCCATCAATGTATTCCATGGCACGGTCAGGGCGGAAAAGCTGTATATCGGGGATACTGCGGTGCTGGATGTCCCGGGGGTTGCCGATCAGGAAGTCTATGCCGGCATCCGGCCGGAAGGCTTCGTGATCAGCGCAGACGGTCCGTTTGTGCCGGAACTGATCCGGGTGGAAGTCATGGGACGGGATACCAGCGTGGTCTGCCGCCATCCGGCCTGCGAGAATGATACCATCCGGGCCATTGTCCCGTCTGACAGCGTCAACCGGGAAGAAAAGACCGTCCGGTTTGCCCTCAAGCCGGCCAAGGTGCACCTGTTTGCGAAAGATACGGAACAGCGTATCCGGACCGGAGGAAAGTAAGATGGATAAAGCAGAACGGAAAGCCTGGCTGTACCTTCTGCCGGCAATGCTCTTCCTGGGCGTCTTCATGGTCTATCCGCTGTTTGATGTCATGATCTATTCCCTGGAAGAGGGCTACAATTCCGCTTCCCAGACCTTCCGGGGAGTCGGCCTTTACAATTATGCCTATGTCCTGCGGGATCCTTATTTCCTGCAGGCACTCAAAAATACCTTCATCCTGGTCATAATCACCGTACCGGTATCCACCGGCATCGCGCTGCTGATCTCCGTGGGGCTCAGCTCAATCACCAAACTGAAGGAGCTGTACCAGACGATCTTCTTCCTGCCGTACGTGACCAATACGCTGGCGGTGGGCCTGGTCTTCATGATCCTGTTCAAGAAGACCCCGTATTCGGACGGTTTTGTGAATCTGATCATTCATTTCTTCGGCGGCAGCACCGTGGACTTCATCGAAGGACCGTACTGGGCCAAGATGTTTGTCATGTGCTTCTATACTGTCTGGATTGTCCTGCCGTTCAAAATCCTGATCCTGACGAGTGCCCTAGCCTCGGTGGACCCGGATCTCTACAAGGCAGCCAGGGTGGACGGGGCATCGCGGTGGACCATCTTCCGGAAGATCACGCTGCCGATGATCTCACCGATGATTTTCTATCTGATCATTACCGGCTTTATCGGGGCCTTCAAGGCCTACTCGGATGAAGTCGCCATCTTCGGCACGAACCTGAATGCGGCCGGGATGAATACGATTGTCGGTTTTGTCTATGACATGCTGTACGGCGACAGCGGCGGTTATCCGTCCTATGCGGCCGCGGCAGCCCTGATCCTGTTCGTCATTGTCCTGACGATCACGGTGATCAACCTGCTGGTCCGGCGGAAGAATGCCGTCATTTCGTGAGGTGAACCATGACACAGTTTGAACTCATTGAAAAAAAGACCAGGACCGGGGAGACCGTCCGCAAAACGGTCACGTATATCCTGCTGAGCCTCTGGGCCCTGATTGTCCTGTTCCCGTTTTACTGGATGATCCTGACGTCGCTGAAGAGTTACAGCGCATACAACTCGGAATATGTGCCGAAGCTGTATACGACAGCGCCGACCCTGCAGAATTACGCCGATGCCTTTACGGCCGTGCCGCTGGCCCGCTATTTCGGCAATACGCTGATCTTCACGCTGGTGACGACGGCGGTCATGCTGGTGGTCACGGTGCTGGCTGCGTATGCTTTTGCCCGGCTCCGTTTCCGGGGCAAGAACCTGCTGTTTACGCTGTTCCTGGCGCTGATGATGATTCCCAATGAACTGGTGATCATCACGAACTTCGTGACCATTACCGACTGGAACATGCGCAACACGTTTGCCGGTCTGATCCTGCCCAGTGTCACCTCG
>JAFWEA010000083.1 GCA_017543005.1 Solobacterium sp.
CTGATGGTCGGTCTGGGCAAGCGGTTTACGAAAATCCCGATCGGGGTTGTGCAGACCGTGATCCTGGTGGCCGTCTTCACGATCGGCTGGCTGCTGGGGGCGCCGGTCGGCATCGGCACGCTGATTGCCGTATTCGGGCTTGGCACCGTCATGCAGATGGTGTTCCAGGTCCTGCATTTTGAACCGCGGGACATCACCCAGACAGGTTTTATCGAAGCAATTCAGATTCTTCTTAAGGGGGAGTAATCATATGAGCAGAACAGACAGCCGGGATCAGATTATCATCCGGACCAGTATTATCGGCATTCTCGCAAATATTTTCCTGGCCGCTTTCAAGGCCGGGGTCGGCGTGCTGTCGAATTCGATTGCCATCATTCTCGATGCCGTCAACAATCTCAGCGACGCGCTTTCTTCCGTCATTACCATTATCGGCACAAAGCTGGCCGGCAGGGCACCGGACAAGAAGCACCCGCTGGGCTATGGCCGCATTGAATACATCAGCGCCGTGATCATTTCCGTCATCGTGCTGTATGCCGGCGTCACTTCGCTGACCGAAAGTGTCCAGAAGATCCTGCATCCGGAAACCCCGGATTATTCCACGCTGACGCTGGTCATTGTCGCGGCCGGTGTTGTCGTGAAGATCCTGCTGGGCCGTTATGTCAAGGCAACCGGCGAGAAGGTGGACAGCGATTCGCTGATCGCCTCCGGCAGTGACGCGATGAACGACTCGATCATCTCGGCTTCCACCCTGGTGGCGGCGATTATTTACCTGCTGACGCATCTTTCCCTGGAAGCGTGGCTGGGTGCCATCATTTCCCTCGTCATCGTCAAGAGCGGCGTGGAAATGCTCCGGGATACCATCAGCCAGATTCTCGGCGAGCGGATCGACAAGGATGTGTCCATTGCCGTCAAGCAGCTGGTCAGCAGCTTCCCGGAAGTCAACGGGGCCTATGACCTGTTCCTGCATACATACGGTCCGGAAAAGACGATCGGCAGTGTCCATATCGAAATTCCCGATACCATGACTGCCTATGAAATCGATACGCTGGAACGGCGCATCCAGCGGGAAGTCTATGACAAGCTGGGCATCATCCTGGCCGGCATCTCAATCTATTCCGTCAATTCACTGGATCCGGAGATCGCCCGGATCAAGGATCATGTCAACGAGCTGGTCTTTGCCCATCCGGGCGTACTGCAGACCCATGGCTTCTATGTCCATACAAAGGACAAGATCATGACCATGGATGTCGTTCTGGATTTCGCCCAGAAAAACGGTCAGGAGGTTTACCGGAGCATTGTAAAGGAACTGCAGGAAGC
Organism: Solobacterium sp.; assembly: GCA_017543005.1. GTDB lineage: Bacteria > Bacillota_I > Bacilli_A > Erysipelotrichales > Erysipelotrichaceae > Bulleidia. The sequence goes on from JAFWEA010000083.1 coordinate 1,318, forward strand.
CTATCCGGACTATAACGTGCAGATCACGCTGGACGCGGATGTGTCTGATTAAATCCACAGGGAAAGCTTGAAAGGGCTTTCTTTATTTTATGGATATGACAACCTGTGAGAATTCCGTTTTTTTCGCTTTCATATGCGGGGAAGTGTGTTATAGTCTGATTGTAATTTTTATCGTATAATCCTTCAGATACGGTGAAGGAGTTTCTACCTCGGGGCCGCAAATCCCGGGACTATGATAGAGTTTCCCTTTCGGTAATTCTGTCAGAACACGATAGAATTACATGTACTCGGGAGCGTATGCTCCACATGATCTTCTTTCAGATAATTACAGCATCTGGCAAAGAAGGTTTTTTCGTTTCAAAAGGAAAGGGAAGGAAAAAAACAATGAACAGATTTGCAAAAGGCCTGCTGGCCGGCTCCATGGCACTCGCACTGACTGCCTGCAGCTCCGGCGGCAGCGCTCCGGCCAGCCCGGCTGCTGACGAAAGCAATGCCAAGATCGGCATCATCCTGGTCGGTGACGAAAACGAAGGCTACACCTATGCGCACATGGAAGGCATCCGTGAGGCTGCCAAGGGTCTGGGCATCGCCGACGAAGACATCCTGTGGAAGTACACCATCGGCGAGAACCAGAGCTGCTATGATGCCGCTGTCGACCTGATCGAAAACGGTGCGACCCTGGTCATCTCCAACTCCTACGGTCACCAGAGCTACATGCAGCAGGCGGCCCAGGAATATCCGGATGTCACCTTCGTTGCGGATACCGGCGACACCGCTGCCATATCCGGCCTGGCAAACTTCAAGAATGCCTTTACTTCGGTCTATGAGTCCAGATATGTCTCCGGTGTCGTAGCCGGCATGAAGCTGGCTGAACTGTCCGAACAGGGCCTGATCACCGAAGCTAACATGGACGCTGACGGCAACGTCAAGATCGGTTATGTCGGCGCATTCCCGTATGCCGAAGTCGTTTCCGGCTACACCGCATTCTATCTCGGCGTCAAGTCGGTCGTTTCCAACGTCTCGATGTACGTCAAGTATACAAACTCCTGGTTTGATCTGACTGCCGAAGCAACCGTTGCGGACGAACTGATGTCCCAGGGCTGCATCATCATCGGCCAGCACGCCGACTCCACCGGTGCACCGAGCCAGCTGCAGAAGAACATGCAGGACAACAAGTACGGCTTCACAGCTTACTCTGTCGGCTACAATGTCTCCATGCTGGATGTCGCCCCGGATGTCGCTCTGACCAGCGCTTCCAACGTCTGGGAGAAGTTCTATACATATGCCTTCACATGCTGGAAGAACGGCGAAGACATGATGACAGACTGGACCGGCGGCTACAACGAAGGTACAGTTGAAATCACTGAACTGGGCACTGCCTGCGCTGAAGGAACACAGGAAAGAGTTGACGCGGTCATCGATGCCATCAAGGCCGGCGACCTCAAGGTCTTCGACGCTTCCACCTTCACCATCGGCGGCGAAACACCGACCTCCATGCTGGGCGATGTCGACGCTGACTTCGAACCGGAAACAGAGTGCCTGATCGACGGTTACTTCCATGAATCCGAATTCAGAAGTGCTCCGTACTTCGCTGCCAGAATTGACGGCATCAACGAACTGAACTGAGTTCAGACAATTTTATCTGACAACATTACAGGCTTCATCCCGAAGCCTGTAATGTTTATTACTACGCAGGAGGTGAAGCATGAACGGGATTGCCATATCCATGCGCGGCATCAACAAGCGCTTCGGCAAAAAGATCATCGCCAACAAGGATGTTGACCTGGATATTTACCATGGGGAAATCCTTTCGCTGCTGGGCGAAAACGGCAGCGGCAAGACAACTCTGATGAATATGCTTTCCGGGGTCTATTATCCTGACAGCGGGGAGATCCTGATGGACGGGAAACCGGTGACCATCACATCCCCGAAGGATGCCTATGACCTGGGCATCGGCATGATTCATCAGCATTTCAAGCTGATTGACATTTTTACGGCGCTCGAGAATATCCTGATCGGTCTGCCGAAAGACAATACGGAAAAGAAATGCCGGCAGGAAGTCGGGGAGATCTGCCAGCGGTACGGGTTTGACATGGATCTGGACAAGAAGGTCTATGACATGACGGTATCCGAGAAGGAAACCCTGGAAATCGTCAAGACACTTTACCGCGGGGCAAAGATTCTGATCCTGGATGAACCGACGGCCGTGCTGACGCCGCAGGAAATCACCCGGCTGTTTACGATCCTGCGCAACATGCGGGATGACGGCAAGGCCATTGTCATCATCACGCACAAGCTCAACGAAGTCATGGAAATCTCCGACCGGATCACCGTCCTGCGCAAGGGCGAAAACATCGGCACGGTCATGAAGACCGAAACCGATGAACAGAAACTGACCGAAATGATGGTCGGTGAAAAGATCACCCTGGATATTGCCCGCGATTTCGTCGAGAACAAGGCCAAGCGCCTGGAAGTCAAGCATCTGACGGTGGAAAACAGCGATGGCAAGAAGGTGGTGGATGACATCACGTTTGATCTTTACAGCGGGGAAATCCTCGGCATTGCCGGCATCTCCGGCTCCGGACAGAAAGAACTGCTGGAAGCCATCATGGGCCTGCAGAAGTGTGAACCCGGCTCGTCCGTCATCTATAACTCCACGGCCCATGGCGTCCATGAACTGGTCGGTTTGAGCACCAGAGAGATCATCCAGTATGGCCTGCACCTGGCCTTTGTGCCGGAAGACCGGCTCGGTATGGGCCTGGTCGGCAATATGGGCATGACCGACAATGTCATGCTCAAGCGCTACCGCAAGGGGAAGGGCCCGTTCCTGCACCGCAAGCAGCCGGAAGAAACCGCCATGAAGATCAAGAATGAACTCGAAGTGGCGACCCCGGCGCTGGATTATCCGGTCAGACGGCTTTCCGGCGGCAATGTCCAGAAGATCCTGGTCGGCCGCGAGATCAACAACAAGCCCACGGTCCTGATGACGGCCTATGCGGTCCGGGGCCTGGATATCAATACGTCCTATGCGATTTACAACCTGCTCAATGAGCAGAAGAAAAAGGGCGTGGCAGTCATCTATGTCGGTGAGGACCTCGATGTCCTGCTGGCCCTGTGTGACCGGATCATGGTTCTGTGCTCCGGCAAAATGAACGGCATGCTGGACGGCCGCACGGCAGAGAAGGAAGAAGTCGGTTATCTCATGACCCATCTGAAGGAGGAAGCATAATGGCAGAACATACCAGAGAACCTCTGATCCGGGTCAGAAAGAAGGATGAACCGGCCCTGGTGCAGAAGGCGGCAGTCATCCTGGCCGCAGTCATCTGCGCATTGCTGGTCTCGGCCCTGTTTATTTACTTTGTGACCAAACTGGATCCGGTCAGTGTCTATACGTCCATGGTCAAAGGCGCATTCGGCACCAGCCGGCGGACCTGGATCACCATCCGGGATACCTGCCTGCTGTTATTGATCAGTGTTTCGCTGGCTCCGGCGTTCCGCATGCGTTTCTGGAACTGCGGCGCCGAAGGGCAGATCCTGATCGGCGGCCTGACCACGGCAGCCTTCATGATCTACTGGGGCAACAAAGTCCCGACGGCGGCCCTGCTGCTGCTCATGGCAGTGGTTTCGGCCCTGGCCGGGGCATTGTGGTCGTATCTGCCGGCGGTCTTCAAGGCAAAGTATGACACCAATGAAACCCTGTTTACCCTGATGATGAACTACGTGGCCATTCAGTTCGTGGAATTCTTCGTCGATTTCTGGGACAAGAAGCAGTCCCATTCCGTCGGCGTCATCAACATGAATTCACAGGGCGGCTGGTTCCCGCAGATGTTCGGTCTGCAGTATGGCCTGAATGTGCTGATCGTGATCGTCATTACGATCTTCGTCTATGTCTATATGAAGTATTCCAAGCACGGCTATGAAGGGGCAGTCGTCGGTGAATCGGTGGCGACGGCCAGGTATGCCGGCATCAACGTCCCGAAGGTCATCCGGCGCAATGTCCTGCTGTCCGGCGCCATTGCGGGTCTGGCCGGGTTTGTCGAAGTGGCCGGCATTTCCCACACGATTTCCAAGGAGACGGCAGGGGGCCGCGGCTTTACGGCCATTATCGTCTGCTGGCTGGCCAAGTTCAATCCGCTGGCCATGGTCATCATTTCAGCCTTCATCGTCTTCCTGAGCAAGGGGGCTTCCCAGATTTCCAGTGATTTCGGCCTGAATGAATACGCGGCCAATATCATCACCGGCATTATCCTGTTCTTCATCCTCAGTGCGGAATTCTTCAACAGCTACAGCATTTCCTTCGGCCATAAGGGAAAGGAGGAACCGGAAGCATGAGTACAGCTCAGATTATCTCCTGGTTTGTGGCGGCCATTACCTTCGGTACGGTCATCATGTACGGATGCATCGGCGAAACGATCAACCAGAAAG
>JAFWEA010000084.1 GCA_017543005.1 Solobacterium sp.
CGAACGGCAGATGTTCCAGAGCTACCGGGCGGATACCTTTACGACCATCGATACAACCTTTGTCAAGGAGAAGGAACTCAAGCAGAAGCTGGAACAGTACTTCTCCCGCAACCAGGTGCCGAACTTTACGATTTCCTTTGTATCCTTCGGCTACAAGAACGGGGTGCCGCTGGATGCCGACCTGATGATCGACGTCCGTTTCCTGCCCAACCCGTACTGGGATCTGAGCCTGCGGACCATGACCGGCAATGACCGGGAAGTCTATGACTGGGTCATGGAGAAGCCGGAAACCCAGGAGTTCATCAAGCGTCTGCTGTCCTTCATGGACTACGCCTTTACCGAATATGTCAAGGAAGGCAAGAACCACTTCACCGTGGCGATCGGCTGCACCGGCGGCCAGCACCGCTCCGTGACCATTGCCAACTATCTGTACAACCATTATCAGACGAAATATAACTGCTATCTGGAGCACCGTGACGCCCCCAGAAAGAACCGCGATGAATAAGAATGTCGTTGTCATCGGCGGCGGCCACGGGCAGTCGGCCATCTGCCGGGGCATCAAGAACATCGAGGGGCTGCACATCACCGCCATTGTCACGGTGGCGGATGACGGCGGCAGCACCGGCCGGCTGCGGCGCAAGTTCCATATCCCGGCCATGGGTGATATCCGGGCGGTCATGATCGCCCTGTCCGAGAGTGAAACGCTGATGAGCGAACTGATGAACTACCGGTTCGCAGATCCGGACGGGACGGAAGAAGATATCGGCGGCCACAACCTGGGCAACCTGATCCTGACGGCATTGACCCAGGAGACCGGCAGTTTCCTGGAGGCGATCCAGACGGTCGGCCAGGTGCTGCGGGTCAAGGGCCAGATCGTTCCGGCCACGACCCAGGTCATTACCCTGCTGGCCCGGATGGAAGACGGGGTAATCGTGCGGGGCGAGGCGAATATTCCCGACCGGAACCACCATATTTCCGAAGTATTCTATGAAGAACAGGTGCACGCGGATCCCGATGCCGTCCAGGCGATCCGGGAAGCGGACCTGATCATCTACGGGGTCGGCTCGCTGTATACCAGCATCCTGCCGAACATTATCATTCCCGAGATCCGGGATGCCCTGCGGGAAAGCAAGGCCGAACGGGTTTATCTCTGCAACGCCATGACCCAGCCGGGGGAAACGGACGGCTTCAGCGTGGAGGACCACGTGCAGGCGCTGAAACAGCACGGTACGCCGGTCGACGCGGTCGTGGTGCCGGCCGATGCATTGCCTGAGGAGATCCTGCAGCGCTATTACGCAGAGAGCAGCATCCCGGTAACGGTGACGGAGATGGATCACGATTACGAGATCATCCGGCTGCCGCTGCTGAGTTTTGAAAACCAGCTGATTCGGCACGATTCCGTCCGCATCAAAGAAGCAGTGGAGTATCTGCTGCACCTGCAGGAGGATGATGACTGATGTCCTATACAACCGATGTCAAACAGGAGATTGCCCTGCACGTGCCCGAAGGGGATGAGGCCCGGGCGGAACTGTCGGCCTTGATCCAGATGACATCGTCACTTTCGATCTCCAGCCGGGGCCTGGGCATTGTGACGGAGAGCGGCAACGCGGCCGTTTCCCGGTGCATCTACCGGCTGCTGAAACAGCGCTATGAGGTGCAGATCGAACCGTCGGTCAAGCGCCGGATGAATCTGCGCAAGAACCGGATCTATATCCTGCGGGCCTATGGCAATACCAGGGAGATCCTGGAGGATCTGGGTATCTATTCCAGCCGGGGGCTCAAGGACCGGCCGCTGCAGCGGATTGTGACGAAGGACAGCTGTGCGCGGGCATACCTGGCCGGGGCGTTCATGGCCCAGGGCAGCGTCAATTCCCCGAAAACTTCGAGCTATCATCTCGAAATCCAGGCGGCGAACCAGAAACATGCGGAATTCCTGATTGAACTGATGGAACGGTTCTACATCACGGCCCGCATGATCGAGCGACGCGGGCACTGGATTGTCTATATCAAGGCGGCGGAACGCATTGCGGACTTCCTGCGCTGCGTGGAGGCGGACGAGAGCCTGCTGCAGTTTGAGGATGCCCGCATCACCCGGGACTTGGCTAACAGCGTGACCCGGCTCAACAACGTCGATGTCGCCAACGAATACAAAAGCATGCAGGCCGCGAACCGGCAGCTGGCGGATATCGCCGTGCTGGAGGAAGCCGGACAGATCCGTTTCCTCGATGACAAGCTGCAGGAAGTCATCACCCTGCGGAAGGAATTCCCGGAAGCGTCCCTGAACGAACTGGCGGAAAAGATCCGTCAGCGGACCGGCAACCCGGTATCCAAGTCCGGGCTGAAGCACCGGTTCGTCAAAATACATGATCTTGCGGAAAAGGCAGGTGGTACGGATGACTGATGTCATCTTCATGATCTTCTGGACAGCCGCCATGGCAATTGCCCTGTATCTGACTGTCCGGTATCTGTGGCCGCTGCTGCTGGTGGCCGTGCTGGTGGCCCTGGGCGGGGTGCACCGGCGGCGCAAGGCAGTCCGGCAGCTGGAAAAAGAATATGAGAAGGCCCGCGAGGAAACCCTCGCTGATCAGGTCTTCTATCAGCAGGTAAGAAAACGGGAGGAAGAACCGGTCGTCATTGACGCCGAATTCACCCCGGTGGAAGAAGAGAAACAGGAGCAGGCAGCACATGGAAGTAACCGTTAAAGAACTCGAACATGACTTCATGGCCGTCCAGCCGGAAGACTGGCCGGTCATTCAAACCTACCTGGAACGGGCGCACTACGAAGAGTGCAACCACAATATCGTATGCATGCTGCTGTGGCTGGACTGGTATCCGCTGTTCTATTTCAAAACTGAAAACTACATGATTCTGCTGGGTATCCATGAAGGTGAGTTTTTCACCTACATGCCGTTATGTACCCCGGAATACTTTGAGGAAGCCCTGCGCAAGGCCAAGAGCATCTTTGATCACTACGGGCATCGGTTCGTGCTTGCCTGTTATACAAAGGAAGCCATGGAGCGGGTGCTGGAAATCTTCCCGGACTATCAGGCCGTTTCCATCCGGGACCAGGCCGATTATGTTTATGAAACAGCGAAGCTGATCTCGTTTTCCGGCAAGGCCCTGCAGAAGAAGCGCAATCATCTGAATGCCTTCTACCGGGAATATGAAGGCCGCTGGGTCTATGAGTCACTGACCCGGGAAAACCTGGAGGAGTGCCGCGAATATCTGGCCGGCTGGCATGCGGATGATGCCAATCCCGAAGTGCAGGAAGACAGGACCGGGACGAACCGGATTCTTGACCTGTTCGGCAAGATTCCCTACCGCGGCGGGCTGATCCGCATCGACGGCAAAGTGCGGGCCTTTGCGATCGGCAGTGTGCTGAGCGAGCGCATGTGCCAGGAGAATATCGAGAAGGCAGATGACGAATTCCGCGGTCTTTATCAGGCCATCATGCGGGAATTCCTCAGTCATGAATTCCCGGATTACCAGTATGTCAACCGGGAAGATGATATGGGTGAAGAGAATCTGCGGCATGCCAAGGAGGCCTATCATCCGGCCTTCATGATTGAGAAGTACCGCATCTGTGAGGAAGGACAGACAGTATGATCGAACGCAGCAATCCGAATCTGACCGCCGGCATCAAGAGTGTCTGGCGGCAGTGTTTCACAAACGAAGA
>JAFWEA010000085.1 GCA_017543005.1 Solobacterium sp.
CAGGTGCCCGGCCACGTTCTTTTCAAAGAAACGCGGTTCCTTCAGTCCGGTGACGTATTCCTGGGCCGTGGTGTAATGATGGAAAAAGGCCGCAGGCGCCCGGTCAGCCGGTTCATTGTTGAGAAAAGCCTGAAAACGTTCGCGTTTGTTCATGATGATTTCCTCCTTTATAATGATCAAAAATGTATCTGTCTCCATTATAGCGTACGGGCGGAACCCCCGGCAGGCTTTCCCGCAAATATTCGCGATCCGGCAGACAGACTTCCGATTCTGGCAGAAAGGACAGCATATGGCATTATCCGATCACCTGAAAACCCTCAGCGATACCGTGGAAACGGTCAACGACGCCGCCCTGGACGCGGCGAGAAGCACCATTGAAGACTATGGCAAACCGGCCTATTACCTGTTTACGGCCGTGCAGTTCGGCAATGTTCATATGCGGATTGATATTACCGATGAACAGGACAGGCTGCGCTACTACACAAAGTCCAGCCCCTTTGTCCTGTTCGGCAAGACGGAGATCATGGACCCGGACGGAAAGATCGTCGCGCGTCTTTCCAAGAAGCCGATCAGCGCGCATGAGCTGCACTATATCACCATGGCCGACGGGCAGCACTTCACCATGTCGAACGAGTTGTTCCATGCCGTGGATGACATCACGAACATCGAAGAGACCGGCTGGCAGCTGGTCGGCAATGTGCTTGGCCTCTGCTTCAATCTGATCGATGCGGACGGCGAACCGATCGGCTTCATCGAAAAGCGCATGATCTCGGTCCACAACAAATATGTCATCGGCATTTACCGGCCGGAACTTGAGGCGGAAGCCGTGGCCGTCTTTATCCAGCTGGAAAAGATGATTGCGGACCGCCAGGAACACGACAGCAGCGACTGAGTCACAGAAAAACACTCCCGCAGGAGTGTTTTCTTTATGCTTTTGTTTCGGTTTTCTCTTTTCCCTTAAGCCGGGCCTGCTGCTTCGCCATGGTCTTTTCGACCCGGCGGGCAAGGTGCTTCCGGGCAGCCATGCGCCGACGGCGGGCAAAGAACTCAGATATCCGTTTCATCGTCCCGTTTTTCTTCCGTTTCCGGGTTCAGGGCAGCCAGCCGTTCCGCTTCCTCCTGAGCTTCCCGTTCCAGTCTCTTCCGCTTGCGCCGCTTCAGGAACCTGCGGATCAGCCAGATGATCAGGATGATGAACAGCAGGAACACAACCAGGATCGCGATCAGGATCATGCCGATGTGTTCCGTGACCCAGGCATACAGACGATCCGGTTCGACGCCTTCCGATTCGGAACCGAAGAAGGTATATTCTTCCGGCAGGCTTGCGCCCTTGGCTTCGACGTACTTCTGCAGGTCGCTTTCCACGATGTCAAACGGCCGCGGTCCGTTCAGCAGGATCTGCAGGTGATAGTCTTCCAGATCGAACTTGTCACCCAGGGCAACCTCGGTTCTTTCCCGCAGTTCCCAGAACTTGGCCATGCCATAGCCGTACGGCAGGATCTGGCCCGGCATGTCAACGCAGCTCTCATAGACCGGCGCGACTGCCTCCGGGTTGAAGCCTTCTTCCTTGAACCAGGCTGCCAGGTCCTCCTGGCTCATGTGCAGGCCGTTGACCGCAACGTCCGCTGCCGCCTGCATGACATAGCCCAGGAACGTATTCAGGGCCGTGTCTTCCGCCGAGTAGTGATCGATCGGGGCTCTTTCCAGCATGATCTTTTCGACATACTGGGCCCAGCCTTCCTGATAACCCATGACGGAGATATCGTGCCGGATCGGGTTGTAGCCGTGGTCCTGGTACCAGGTGAACTGGTACAGATGACCCGGGAAGCCTTCATGGGCCAGGGTATAGTAGAGGTCATTGGTCTCTTCCGGCGACAGGTTCGTGCCGTTGATGCGGATGACATTGTCGGTCAGGTCATCGATCGGGGTTGTCATATAATACGCAACGACGCTCGGGTTGGCCACACTCGGATCCAGGTAGGACGGTGTATAGGTCACATCCGGTCCCTTCGGGAAGCCTTCCAGATGACTCTGCAGGTAATCCAGGACTTCCTGCGGATCGGACATCGCAATCTGGGATGTCTCTTCCTTGCCTTCGCTCAGATACAGGGCGATGTAGTAGTCCATCGTATCCTTCAGGGCCTTGCGCATGTAGTCGTACATGGTCTGCAGGTCGTCATTGGAGCTGCACTTCATGCGGGCCAGCGCGGCATAGTATTCATCGCCGCCCGGGTAAGCCGTCACCGGGGCATCAGCGCGGATGCCGCGGTACTGCGGCAGGGTTGCGGCAATCTTGTCATAGGCCGGATAAATGCCGTTGATGACCAGGTCGCGGTTTTTCTTCTTGTAGGCATCCCTCTCTGCATTGGTGAGGCCTTCAAAGGCATCCACCCGCTCGTTGAAGATGATGATCAGCGGGTTCTCTTCGCCCTTGGCCGTGAATTCGGCCAGCGAGGAAAGCTGTTCGTCCAGGCACCGGTCGGTCATGAAGAAACCGTTGGCAGCCTGCTGGGCGGTAAAGGCCAGCATCTGGTCGATATAGCGCGGAATGTCCCCTGTCAGGGTCAGGTAGTCATCAATGTCTTCCTGCCGGTAGAAGATGAATTCCGTCATGATCGTGATGATATTGTCCAGGTCACCGCTGTACGGGTTGAACAGTTCATCGAAGTCCGGCATGCTGTTGAGCGCGATCGTGTCTTCCAGATATCTTTCATAGACCAGGTAATCGTGCTGCTGGGTGTCATTGAGAC
>JAFWEA010000086.1 GCA_017543005.1 Solobacterium sp.
GATCTGGTCTGTTTAAAAGAATTATACAGGAAGCCGCAGATTCCGCAGATTAGAATTTGTCTGTAAACAGAAAGGAATACAGACATGAAGATCAGAGATATTGATTATCAGGATTTTGACGTAACAAAAGCGACTCCGGAAATGGTTCAGCAGTATATGAAGATGTTCGGGGAGATGCTGATGAAAATGCCGGGAAATGCGCCCGAATATGCTGTGGCGGCCGCGGCGGAGAACCCGGACAGTCCTCTGAAAGGGAAGCGGATCATCTTCCTGGGCTCTTCGGTCATGGCCGGGACAATGGCCATGAATGAATCTTTCTGTGATTATCTGCAGAAGGAAGACGGGATCATCATGTACAAGGAAGCGCTGGCCGGCACCAGCATGGTGGATAAGGATCAGATGGGTCCTTCGTATATCAAGAGGATGCGGACGATTCCGGCAGATTTTGCCCCGGATCTGTTTGTCTGCCAGCTGTCAACCAATGACTTCACCCAGAAGATGCCGCTGGGAAGACCGGCGGAAGGAAAAGATCCGGCCGCTTTTGATATCATGACCATTGCCGGGGCGATTGAGTATATCATTGCCTATGCGAAACAGACCTGGGACTGCCCGGTCATGTTCTATACCGGAACAAGATTTAACGGAGAACTGTATCAGCAGATGGTGGACCTGCTGCTGGAACTGAAGGAGAAGTGGAATATCGAAGTTGCCGACCTTTGGAATGAGATTGACCTCAGCACCGTGGATGATGCAGACTATGATCTGTACATGGCTGACCCGATCCATCCCACGAAAGCTGGATACAGGCTCTGGTGGGCTCCGTTCTTCCGGCAGAAGCTGACGGAATTCTTCGCCCGCTGAAACATCATGCAGAAAAAAAAGCGCTGTCAGACAGCTTGTCATGGCAGTGCTTTTCATATGCAGAATCAGCCGCGCTTGACGATCAGTTCGTCCAGCGGACGCTTTTTGACATGGGTGACGTTGTTTTCATCCCGGTGCGGACGCAGATCTCCGTCCGGCCCGACGTCTTCGACAACACTTCCCTCGGTCGGCTTGCCGATGGCAACAACCAGCAGGATCTTCAGATTGTCGGCCAGTTTCAGGACTTCGCGCAGCGGGTTCTTATCAAAGCTGCCGATCATCAGGCCACCCAGACCCTGTTCGGTAGCGCTCAGCAGGATGGTCTGGGCTGCGACACCGGCGTCACGCCACCAGGCCCACATGCGCTTGTCAATATCGGTATCCTGCAGGATCACGATGAAGCCGCTCGGGTTGATGCCCGGATACGGCCGGTCCTTGCCCCAGTGCGTGCACTTGGCAATGGCATCGACTTCATCCCGCTCCCAGGCGGTATAGAACTTCAGGGCCTGAATGTTTCCGGATGTGGCACAGTAACGGCACAGCTCGATGTAATCGCGCATGTCCTGTTCGGTCAGCTGGTAGGATTCGTCATAAGCTCTGTAGCTGCGGTTCTTTAAAACCAGTTCTTTGATTGACATGATTATTCACCTCTGCTACAAAACTAACAGATGTTTATCATGGTTTCAAGTTATTAGACCGGCAAAGGAAGAATCCCGCAGATCCCGGTGATTTGGTATGATGAAGGCGGAGGTGAGAACCATGTTTACGGAAAAAACACACGCCTGGATAGCGGCGGAATTCTATGAAAAACTGACGGCTTCCTTTGGGGAACGGGGAAAGAAGGCATTCATCCACGGAACTCAGTATTATGCGGAAAGCCGCGGCCGGCGCATGGCTCAGCGGGCCATCCGGGACGGCCGGGAACTGACCTACGGGACCTATATGGAATACGGTGAATGGGTCAATACCCCGGAAGTACTGGCAGAGGGCATTGAGAACCGTTCGACGATCGAATCGCTTTCCCCGGATCTGTCCATTCATATTACCCAGTGCCCCTGGCATGCCCAGTTCAAAGCCATGGGTCTGATTGAGGCCGGTGACACCTACTGTGCACACCTGGACAATTCGATCTGCCGGGGCTTCAATCCGTATATTGTCTATGAAGTGCCGAATACGCTGCACAAGAGCGGCTTCTGCCGGCATATCATCCGCAATGCCGGGCTGCAGGAAGGGGAAGCGCATCCGAAGAAAATGGAATATGTGAAGGGCTTTGACTATCACTGCGCCAATTCCTACTATGCCTATGCCGAAGTCACAAAGGCCATCTTCGGAACAGAGGGTGAAGCAGTCTGTGAGGCGGTCATGGCTGATTTTGAACAGGCATACGGGCCGGAGATGACGGCCGTGCTGAAGGGCTACGCAGATACGAATTTCAATGTCTGTGATTAGTCCGGAGGAATTGAAATGACCGCTGTCAGACGGCAGATCCGCATC
>JAFWEA010000087.1 GCA_017543005.1 Solobacterium sp.
TCGGTATCAATATCCATGTTTTCCGTCAGATCACGGATAGTCTTCTCCTTGTCAGGATGTTCTGACCGGTCAAACAGAAGACGCATCAGCACCCGTTCTTTATCGTTAAGAAGCCGGCTGGAAAAAGCGTTCTCCCCGTCAAAACTGTTCTTGTTGTTCAAACGTGCCATCACGAACACCCCTTTCACGCAATTATTATATCAATTCGTTATTTTATTAGACAGTTTCCGGCACCGATGTTTTAAAAAACAGGAAAAAAATGCCTGCATATAACCGGGTGTTTACGGAAAAAACAGCATTCCTGAAAATGAAAAAGGACTGTGCTTTTTGTCACAGCCCCTTCTCATGCGGTTACTCGGGCTTTTTTGAAGCCAGAACCTTTTTGAGCAGTTCCTTCAGCGCGGCCTGTTCCGCTTCGGTCAAGGCAGCGAAGAAATTCAGCTGTTCAGTTTCCGGGCGGACATCCGCGCTCAGGGTGATGAGGGCGGCCCGCTTGTCGTCTTCGTCGCGGCTGCGGCTGATCAGGCCCTTCTCTTCCATCTTGGCAAGAATCTCGCTGATGGAGCCGGGCCTGACCCGGAGCAGCTCCTGCAGAGCCTTCTGGCCCATGGTGCCGCCGTTTTCATCCAGGATGCGGATGATCCTGTCCTGGGTGGAACCGAAGCGCTCGCGGCCGGAATGGCGGATCATGCGGGCAGTGCCGATGACCATGCCTTCCAGGCTTTCCGGATCAAACGGGATCGGGCGCGGCCCGTGGCCCATCATCGGCCGGCCATGCGGCCCCCTGCCATGGCGGGACATGCCTTCCGGTCCGTGTCTGTATTCCGGTTCATCTGTCTCCGGACGCTCCTCCGGGAAGAGTTCATTTTCAAACATTTCTCTCATTTGATACTCCTTTCTTAGGTACCTAAGCACCTACCGAAGACAATATAAAACCTTGACAGTTATTTGTCAAGGTACCTTAATAATTTTTTGAATCAATACCAGTCGTGCTTTTCGTTGCGGTCCAGGGCTGCGATGGCTGCCATCTCCTCTGCGGTCAGTTCAAAATCGAAGAGATCGAGATTCTCCCGGATATGGTCCGGGTTGGACGATCCGGGGATGACAACGATACCGCGCTGCAGATCCCAGCGCAGGATCACCTGGGCTGAGGAGACATCGTGGGCCTCTGCTATGGCCCGGATGGTTTCGTCATTCAGCAGTTCTGCTGTATGACCCCGGCCGCCCAGCGGATACCAGCACTGCATGACAATGCCCTTTTCCTGAATGAACGGAACCACGTCCTGTTCCTGATAGTACGGATGAATCTCATTCTGCACCAGGGCCGGCATCACCGTGACCTGCGGCAGGAACTCCGTCAGTTCTTCGATATACCAGTTGGAAAGACCAAGCGAGCGGATTTTGCCCTGCGCGGCATACTTCTCCATGGCCTGGTAGGCCTGCACGTCACCCTTGCCGGGATGATGGAGCAGGACCATGTCGATATAGCCGATATCCAGTTTTTCCAGCGCCATGTCCAATGCCGCCTCGGGATCGTCGTACTGGCTCGGATAGATCTTGGTAATCACAAAGATCTCTTCCCGCGGGATGCCGTATTCTTCCATACCGCGGCGCACACCTTCCCCGACTGCCTCTTCGTTGTGATACATATAGGCCGTATCGATCAGCCGCCCGCCGCTTTCCAGCAGGGCCATGACGGAATTCACACAGGTATCATGGCCCAGAGAATAGGTGCCAAGGCCCATGATCGGCATGGCATAGCCGCTGTTGAGCATCACGGTCTTGGCTTCAAAGTCAAAGACCGGGGCAGTTGATTCGACGGTTTCCGGCTGTACAGGCGGGGCCGGTTCGCCGGCACATCCGCTTAACAGCGCTGCCAGGGCCAGCCCGGCCAGCTTCTTTTTACTTTTCATCAGAGTTTACTGCCTGCAGCAGGAAAGCCAGGTTCTGGCCGAGGTTGCGCATGTTGTTCATGCCTTCCTCGTCCTTTTCGACATCGCCGGGCAGCTGCCCGTAAGCCATGTTCCAGTAGGTCGAGCCGGCTACGAACATCTCATGATTCAGGAAAAAGTGATTCATGGCATCGATGGCCTGCAGGGAACCGCCGCGCCGGACTGCCGCAACTGCCGCCCCGGCCTTGTGCTTCAAAAGACCCGGGTTCATGTCCGCAACGACGGCTGCCCGCTCCAATACAGCCTGCATGTTTGCCGAGATGTTGGCCGAATAAACCGGTGAGCCCAGCAGGATGCCGTCGGCTTCCTTCATCTTCGTAAAGATCTCTGTGAAAAGATCCTTCTGATGGACACAGTTGCCCCTGCCCCCGCAGGCCCAGCAGGCCCGGCACGGTTCAATGACCTGGCCGGCCAGTTCGATGACTTCGGTTTTGATTCCTTCTTTTTCCAGTTCGTCACAAACTGTCCGAAGCAGGATGGAAGTATTGCCGTTATGACGGGCACTGCCGTTGACTGCGAGAACTTTCATGTTTATCGTTTCCTTTTTTCTGTTTATCCGAGTTTTTCGGCGAAGTCGGTGAAGACTTCGGAAATCTTGATCTGCTGCGGGCACACCTGTTCACAGCTGCGGCAGTGCAGGCAGGCCTGCGGCTTCTTGTCTTCCGGCAGGGCCGCCAGTGCCATCGGGGCGATAAAGCCGCCGCCGGTGTAGATGTGTTCGTTATAGAGGGACAGCAGTTTCGGGATGTCCAGGCCCATCGGGCAATGGCTGACACAGTAGTGGCAGGCCGTGCAGGGCACTGTACCGACCGCCAGCATGCGGTCCGCAATGCTCATCAGCGCCTTCTGTTCGGTTTCCGAAAGCTTCTTGTCTTCACTGAAGGTCACCAGGTTCTTGGCCAGCTGTTCTTCATTGGACATACCGGAGAGGATCATCGTGACCGAAGGAATGCTCTGCAGGAACCGGAAGGCCCAGGCCGGGATCTCTTCTTCCGGGCGCAGCTGCTTCAGCTCGGCTTCGTATTCCGGATTCAGACTGGCCAGCTTGCCGCCCCGCAGCGGTTCCATGACCCATACCGGGATATTGCGTTCGGCCAGCAGGTCAACTTTTTCCTTGCCGTTCTGGAAGGTCCAGTCGAGATAATTCAGCTGCAGCTGGCAGAATTCCATATGGTCGCCATAGGCATCCAGGAAGCGCCTGAGCACGTCGATGCTGCCATGGCAGGAGAAACCCAGATGCCTGATCCGGCCGTTTTCCTTCTGCTTCATGAGATAGCTGTAGATGCCGTACTTTTCATCATCCAGGTAGGCATCAATATTCATTTCGCACACATTGTGGAACAGGTAGAAGTCAAAGTATTCAACCCCCAGCTTTTCCAGCTGCTTTTCGAAGATCTCTTCCACCTTGCCCCAGTTGGCGGCGTCATACCCCGGGAACTTGGTGGCCAGATAAAAACTCTCCCGCGGATACCCGGCCAGGGCCCTGCCCATGACCGGTTCCGACTGGGCCCCGTGATACCCCCAGGCCGTGTCGTAGTAGTTGATGCCGTTCTTCATGGCCGTGTCAACCATGCGCATGGTCATTGCTTCGTCGATCCGGCTGTCATCGCCGTCAATGACCGGCAAACGCATGGCCCCGAACCCCAGCGCCGACAGCTTCATTCCCTGAAAGTCTCTGTAAATCATATGGTTCTCCTCCTTTTATTTCGTGCGCTTTTCCTGGGCGTGGATCAGATAGTCCATGCGGTCCACTTTCCGCTGGCTTTCATGCATCTGATCAACCAGTTCACAGCGCTGTAATTTCATCTGCCGGATCATTTCCCGGTAACTGCCCGCTTCATACAGGGAACAGATGGCACTGCCCGCCGATTCACTGCAGCCTGCGTCCAGCAGTCCCTGCATCAGTTTTTCTGTCTCTGTCATGTTGAAATGCCTCCTGCACCTATACTATGCCGGCTTGTCATGACTGCCGCAAATGGTTATGATGAATATCGTGATATGCCTTAAAGGAATATCACGCAAAGGAGTATAAGACCATGGAAATCAGGACCCTGCGCTACTTCCTGGCTGTTGCCCGGGAAGAGAATATGACGAAAGCCGCCGAGATGCTTCATGTCACCCAGCCGACCCTGTCCAAGGCATTGAAAGCATTGGAAGAGGAACTGGGCAAGAAGCTGTTTGTCCGCCACAGCTTCAGCATCACCCTGACTGAGGAAGGGGCACTGTTACGGGACCGGGCCGAGGATCTGGTGACGATGGCCGACAAGATCGAGAAGGAATTCCTCTCGCTGGATGACATTACCGGCGGGGATCTGTATCTGGGCCTGGCCGAGTCGTTCCAGATCCGGTATCTGGCCCGCCAGATCCGGAAACTGAAGGAACATTACCCGCACCTGACCTGTCATATCACCAGCGGTGATACCGAACAGGTAACCGAAAAACTCGACCGGGGCCTGCTCGATTTCGCGGTCATCTGCGAAACCCCGGATGCGAAGAAATACGAATCGATTCCCTTCCCGGCCGGGGATATCTGGGGTCTGATCATGCCCAAAGATCACCCGCTGGCCGCAAAGGAAAACATCCGGATCGATGATCTGATTGGCATTCCCCTGTTCACTTCCGAGCAGGGCTGGAACGGTGACATCAGGAACTGGGCCGGGGACCGCTTTGATGAGCTGCATCTGGAAGGCTCCTTCCGGCTGGCCTACAACGCCTCCATGTTTGTGCGGGAAGGGCTGGGCTGCCAGCTGAGCTTTGAGCACCTGGTTGATGTCTCACCCAAGAGCGGTCTTGTGTTCCGGCCGCTGTTTCCGAAGCTCGAAACGAAACTGTATCTGATCTGGAACAGGTACCAGACGTTCACCCCGATCTCGGAACGCTTTCTCGAACAGGTCAGACAATGGCAGCAGTAAACCCGGATCGCTCCGGGTTCTTTTTGTATTATTCAGGTTTGTAGTCCAGCCAGGCACCGTCCTGGTCAGCGATCCACTGATGACTGCCGATACGGTACCAGGTATAGCCTTCTCCTTCGGCTGTTTCATAGACACTGCGGGTTTCCCCGGCCGATACCGTGCCGGTCTGTTCGCCCCAGGTGCCCGGATTACTGCGGATGCGCAGCCCGTCCACCTTGACATTCACCGTGCCGATCGGGGTTCCGGCGGAAGCGTTGCCGGAGAGGATCGTGCCGTCCATCTCAGACACAACCCCGATGAACAGCGGCACCCCGGCTTCCACAATGGCATAGATAAACGGCCGGTCAAGAATCAGATCATGATAAACCGGGATCGGGCGCAGATCGCTGGCCGAACCGAGCCCGCCGATAATCGTGGCGGCCGCGGCACTGATGCCCTCTTCGTTCAGATCAACGGTTGCTTTGTGAATGACCTTGTCACTGACAAACAGCTGCTCATAGTCCGCGGCCAGCATCCTGGAAAGATTGGCATCACTTTCAAAGATCCTTGTCAGTCCCATCTCTTTCAATGTTTCGCCGAGATCCAGGTCCGCATCATATTTGAATTTCGGTATGGTCAGGTCCGTGTAGTGCTCATCATAGGTCGTATCCGTGTAGTTGTCGGTATATACTGTTTCACCACGCAGGTTCCGGAAGGTATCCGGGTTCATCTCTGCCAGATAATCATAGACACTCATGCCTTCCTCCGGCAGGATCAGCACCACTTCTGCACCCTGCCGCAGCGGCTTGAAGATGCCCTGGGCATGCTCATCGTGCCACCAGCCCATCTCCGTGCAGTGCATCATGGCGGTCGTCACCTCACTGCCGTCCTGATTGAGGAAGGTTTCATCGGTATTGTCCGACGGCTCAAATTCATCGAACCAGCGGTCTTCAAAGGCCAGCGAGTTGATCAGAAGGAACAGCGTGCCGTCCTGCAGACTGTCTTCACTGTAGACATTTTCCAGCATGTGATTCGTTCTTTCGGCAATCCAGTCATTTACATGCTGAACCACTGCCGCCTTGTCCGCAAAGTCTTCTTTGATCACATCACTGCCGTAATAGGACTGCAGGATATTCCGATAGTTTTCATTGACTTCAAAACCGGCCCCATCGTTCAGCCACAGCGCATTGCCGAAATAGGTAGTCTGGCTGTACATGTCGGCCAGCTGTTCCTGTCCTTCCGGAACACTGTGATCGGTCCGTACAAACAGCAGATACAAGGCCTTGTTGAGCTCTTCCGGGGTCAGCCCGAGCACTTCGTTCATCTGTTCGGCCGTGTCACCGGCAGCCGCATTGCTCAGCATGGCCAGGGCGCAGTAAACGGACAGCGGCGAAGAGATGTAGTTATCATCCGGTGATATGGTCCGGTTGACCATATCCAGCGCAAACCGGCTGTAAGCCTCCTTGAACTTCCGGTCATATTCGGGAGTATTATCACCATACTGATACCGCTGTTCCTTCACTTCAGCCAGGGTGGCCGCCACTGCCGCCTCGTCCTGGATCACCGCACCGGTTTCCTTCTCCGCATCCGCCAGTGCCGGGGCAGCGCTTTCCGCTGCGCCGCTGCTGCAGCCCGTGAGCAATGTCATGACCAGGGCAAGAATCATTCCTTTTTTCTTCATCTGTCTGTCTCCTGTCGTTATTTCCCGGTAATTCTCTTGATCTCGTCCCGGATATCCTGCATGCGCTGGTCCAGTCTGGCACTGGCAGCCGCGCTGGCTTCCAGTTCCTGATTCACATGGGCCAGAGCCCGGGGATCGATGTCTTTCTTGTAGCGCAGCTTATGTTCGAGGCTGGCCCAGAAGTCCATGGCAATGGTGCGCATCTGCACCTCCACGTAGACATCCTTCTTCCATGTCTCGGCAATGATCGGCGTCCTGACCACCAGGTGCAGCGAACGGTAGCCGCTCTTCTTCGGATTGGCAATGTAATCCTTGCGGGTGACCAGGGTTATATCATCCTGTCTGAGGAACAGGTCCTGCAGGCGGTAGATGTCGTCGATAAACGAACAGATGACCCGCACCCCGGCCACGTCAAAGATTCTCTCCTCCAGCGAGGCAAGACTGATGTCATCACCCTGCCGGATGAGCTTGGACACAATACTGTCGGGACTCTTGATCCGGGTCTTGATCGTTTCAATGGGATTATCTTCGGCATGGGCGGACAGCAGGGTGCTCAGCACCCGGAACTTGGCTTCCACCTGCATGGCGGCACTCTGGTACTCCGCCATCAGTTCCATAAAGGGATCCAGCGGCAGCCCGTACCGGTTCAGCACCTCCATCATCCGGATATGATCCGTCAGGTCAGTACCAGCCGGTAATGACGAAAGATCAATCTCCTGGGTATAGTTGTCATTATCACGCATGATTTTTCCTCCGCGAAAGAGAATGATGATTCTGTCTCTATTTTACAACATAAAAATGCAGGCGATTGCCCGCATTCTCTTTCAGTGAAACAGCAGTACCGTCAGACCGGCGACAAGTACGCTGCCGGCCAGCCAGATCACACTCAGAAACAGTCGTTTCTTAAAGACCTGTGCCCATGTCTGCACATACGGAAGATCCTCACACCCCGGCAGGACCCAGAACCGGCTGTGACCGACCCATATCCTGTCAATCACAATGCCGTCATACCAGTTCATGACTTCCAGGAACAGCACGGACATCAGGTATGCCTGCCGGAATTCCCTGACCCTGTTCCAGAGCCCGATGATCAGGATCAATGCCGTTGCCATGACGATGTAGAACAGGGTCATGAAATTCTTCCGTTTCCGGTTCATTGTCCCGCGGTCGGTCAGGCCGATCGCAATGGCCCTTTCCTGCACCGGCTTCGGGTAGAAGTACAGCCCGTCAACAGCCCCGCCCCGCACGGCATACATGACCATGGCGGTAAACAGCGCACAGAACAGCACCAGCTGAAGAAAGATCATACCCGCCCTCATTTTGTACACCGGAAGCACGCCATGCCTTCAACCGCTGTCACTTCCGCCGCTTCATACATGGCAGACAGCCGCTTCTGCAGGCTCTCTTTTGTCTCATATGGTGCGGTGAAGAATCCCTTCGGCTGATACAGGTGCCGGATGAACCAGTCGGTGCGGGCATTGCCCTTCTGCACGTAGAAACAGCCGCAGAACGTCCCGCCCTTCTTCAGCACCCGGTATGTCTCCCGGTAGGCCGCTTCCTTGTCGGGGAAGGCATGGAACCCGTTCATGGACAGCACGATATCAAAGCTTTCATCTTCAAAGGGCAAAGCACCGACATCGCCCTGCACGAAGGCAATATTGTCGATGCCGGCAGTCACGGCCCGCTGTCTGGCCACAGCAATCATGTCCGGTGAGTAATCCAGACAGGTGATGTCCACTTCCTTCAGTTCCCGGTATACCGGCATGGTCAATACACCGGTACCGACCGGGACTTCGAGCAGCCGGCCGGCAAAATCTTCCGGCACCCCGGACAATGCTTTCTCGATATAACGAAGGTTCTTCTCCCCGTCCATGTTCCAGACAATCCGACATACTGCCTTGCCCGGGATGGTGGAATATGTCATCATCCCGTCATAGAAGCCGGCATGGCCGCCGGTCAGCTTATATGCATTTCTGATCTGTTCCTTACGATTCATTGCTTACCTCCCTGTTAAGAGCCGATATCTGTCAGCGGGCCCATTCCCGCAGGAAGCTGTATTCCTGTGCAAAGCAGTCTTTTCTGGCCTCGTTGCATTCACGGGGCCATTTCTTTTCGGGCGGGAAAGCCTTTTTCCATGACTCCGGCGGATTTGTCCCGAGCAGATGGCTGGCCTTCGGATAGATCACTGCCCTGACCCGGTACGGATACCCGCTGTCCTGCAGTTTCTTTTCCATACGCCGGACCGCATCGGCAGAAGGCCACTGGTTATCCCGCTCCGGCGCAAACAGCAGCACGTCGGCCTGCATGTTCTCCACTTTGATGCGGGCCTCTTCCGTCAGGGCCGCATGTTCATAGAACGAGCGCAGGAATTCGTTCCGGTGTTCCGTATCGTGTTTCAGGTATTCCCTGATACTCCCGAAGAACCCCTTCTCCCGCAGGCCGGTAAACAGGGCACAGGGGTAATCACTGCCATGCCAGCTGAACCAGGATCTGCCGGTCGGACGTCCAAAGATCTTCGGTTCCTCAACGACATAATCAAAGGGACATACGGCAATCACCAGACTGATTTCGGGAATCAGCGAAGCACATAACAGCGCATAGGCAGCCCCGGAGGAAATGCCGTGGATGGCAATATTGTCATAGCCGCTGCGCTTCAGCTCGGCCACTGCTTTTTCCACATAGTCGACCGGGATGCCTCGCATCTTCTTCGGCATGCCCTGCCAGTAATAAAAGCCCAGCACCAATACCGAATAGCCGGCCCTGCGCATGTATTCCGAATCGGCCAGGCAGTGCTTTTCGTTCATGCCGGACCCGTGCATCCAGATGATGACCTTGTCTTTGTATGTACTGCCTTCAAACCAGTATGCCTGAAACCCGTCTTCCTTCAGACTGTAATATGCTTTCATTCTGTTACCCCGCGCCTATGACACTATTTTAACGCTTTTCCGCTCTGAGTTTGTATAAACTAACCAATGACGGAAAAATGGCCCGGGCAGAATTCTGCCGCGGGCCGTGTGTTTGTATTTTGCTGTACCGTCAGGCCAGGAACAGGCTGCTGACATGGTAGACGATGCAGGACAGCAGCAGCGCATTGCCGATATAGAATCCGGCGACTCTGGCTGTCCATTTCAGGGAGTGCGATTCCCTGTAGGTAGTGGAAAGGGCCATGACACAGGGAATGTTGAACGTGACGGCGAACATGAAGGCCAGTGCTTCCGCTCTGGAAATCGAGGCTGCCATGATCGATCCGAGGGCTGCCGGATCAACCGTGACATTGCTGGCATTGAAGGCGACATCGGCAATGTTGCTCTGACCGGCAAAGACTGCGTTCAGCACGCCCAGCACCGCCTCCTTGGCAAAGGCCGAACTCAGGAAGCCGGCAAATGTCCGCCAGCCCAGGCCGAAGATCCTGGTCACCGGCTCAATTGCCGTTCCCACCTTGTACAGCAGGGAATTTTCGACATCGCCGGTGGATGTATACGAGAACAGCCAGAAGATGATGGAAATCACCATGACAGTCCGTAAAGCCCGGAAGAAAATATCATAGGCCTTGAAGAACGCTTCCTTGATGATGTGCTTCCAGTGAGCCTTATGATACGGCGGCAGTTCCATGATCATGCCGGATCTGCTTTCTTGCGGGGAGAGGCGGTTCCCGAACACTTTGGAAACAATCCACATCATGACAAAGACATACGCTATGATACCCACACACACCAGCAATGTGGCCCAGACCGGGAAGAACATCGTTGAGATGACCGGAACAACCGCCCAGATTGATCCGCAGGGAACAGCCCAGACCACCGCCATGGCCAGCATCTTCTGACCCCAGTTGTCCATGACCCGGGTGCCGCTGGTGCCGCCGATCGTGCAGCCAAGCCCCATCAGGATCGGAGCCACCGCCTTGCCCTGCAGGCCGAGCCTGGAGAGGACATTGTCAAACTGGTAGGCAGTTCTGGCCAGGAAGCCGATCTCCTCCAGGAAGCCGAAGACAAGGTTCACCCCGAACACAAAGGCTGCCATGGACACCGAGAAGTACAGCGTGTTCGGGATCAGCAGGGAGAAAATCGAGACGAGCCACGGATGGACACCCAGGCCGTTCAGGAAGTTCGCAATCGGGGGATTGAGCAGCTTCGGCAGCATCGATCCGACACTCATGAACGGAACACAGATGAGCATGGCAACCAGGAACCCGAGCAGGACGATGACAATGCTGAGAATCTTTCCCCTGACCGGGGCCAGGAGGATCCTGTCGGCCTTCGAAAGAACATACCGGGAGGATGTCTTTTCGGTCACTCCCGTCAGCATCTCTTCAATCCAGGCATACTTGGCATTGCCGGCCGCCTTCATATCCTGTCCGCCGGTAATGACCGGGGCACCGGTCAGTTTATGCGGCTGTTTCATCTCCGCTGCCAGCAGGTCTTTCAGCCGGTCATACCCGTCGCTTTCCGCCGCCGTAAACGGCAGTACCGGTATGCCCAGATGTTCGCTCAGCCTGTCGGCATCGACACGGATGCCCTGCTGTTTGGCCACGTCCATCATGTTCAATAACAGCACGGCCGGTGCGTCCAGGGCCGCAAAGTCCGCGAGCATGTACATGCTGCGTTCCAGCTGGGAGGCATCGACCAGTACACAGACCAGATCTGCCTGTCCGGACCGGATGTAATTTTCGGTAATGATCTCCTCATCCGAGTTGCCGGACAGCGAATAGCTGCCGGGCAGGTCGGTCAGGGTATACTTTTCTTCTTTCCAGGTATAGGTTCCGTCTTTCTTTTCAACCGTCTTGCCGGGCCAGTTGCCGACGTGCTGGCGAGCCCCGGTCAGGGCATTGAAGACGGTGGACTTGCCGGAGTTCGGCTGTCCCAATAGAGCGATTCTGTTCATGCGATTACCTCCGCTTCGATCTTTTCACAGTCTTTCCGGTTCAGGGCAAGCAGGGTGTTGCGGACATAGATCAGCACCGGCATGTTCCTGTCATTCTTGATGACTTCAAACCGGGCCCCCTCGCTCATGCCGATGGACGTAATGCGGCTGATGAACTTTCCGTCATCGGCCAGTGTCTTTACGACCCCTTCTGTTTCTGCTTTGAATTCACTCAGTTTCATACCTTTTCCCTTTCTGTTTTAGTTAGTTTTATCTAACTTTTGCTGTTTATTTATGCCTCCCGTGATGGCGAGGCAATTTCAGTAACCGAAATACTGTTTCCAGCCCTGGGACCAGAAGTCCTCCAGGGTCTTTGCATAGTGCATGGCTTCTTCCCGGGTGAAATCATGCCGGATGGCTTCGAAAATCGCATTGATGTTGGCGGTTACCAGCAGATGGAACTCCTGCCGGTCCACCTCATTGACCGGTATACCCCGCTCCCGCAGCATATCCATATAGCGCAGGGTGGTCTCTTCTTCCATCCGGGCAATTTCATGGATAAAGGACGCATAGGCCGTACCGCGGGATTTCGTGACAATCAGCACAAATTCATCCAGGTGATCATAGATGAATGCCATGACCATCTGTGTTTCCTTCTTGTCTTCCCAGATATGCCCTTCTTCCAGACTGTCCACGGCTGAGAACTCTTCTTTTTCTATCTGATGATACATGGCCATGAACTCATCAATGACCGGCTGCACCAGGGCCGCAAACATCTCTTCCTTTCCCGGGAAATGCTTGTAGAGGGCCGAAACGGTCAGCCCGGCATCGGCCGCAATCCGCCGCATGGACGCATCCTCAAAGCCCCGGTCAAGGAACTCCTTCCGGGCAGCACTGATGATCTTCTCATGTGATACGGTCTTGTC
Source organism: Solobacterium sp. (assembly GCA_017543005.1). Classification (GTDB taxonomy): domain Bacteria; phylum Bacillota_I; class Bacilli_A; order Erysipelotrichales; family Erysipelotrichaceae; genus Bulleidia. Next base: position 12,311 of record JAFWEA010000087.1, read on the forward strand.
TTTCGGCATAGTATTCGTCAGAGAACATTGTTCTCTTTTATGAGGTAAGAATACACTGTTCTCTTACGTGTGTCAATGCAAAAAGCAGACAGCTGACTGCCTGCTTATCCGAGTTTTTCGATCAGTGCTTCCTGCAGCACCTTTGACAGACTGAGACCAGCCGCTTCCGCCCGTTCACACAGCCAGGCCGGGATACTGACGCTTTTCCGGACTGCCGTTGTATTCAGCTTTCGACGGTACTCATCAAAATCGATATCAATGTATACCGCTTCTCCTTCCGAGAACCGGAAATCTTCTTCATCTGCCTTCTCCCTTGTCTTCTGCAGAGCCTGTGCATGTCCGGACGGTTCTGGAATACTCTTTCCGTCCAAGGACCATGTGCCCAGCAGATCACGTCCCATATGAAACGCTTCAAACAGTGTCTTGCCCGAAGTATACTGATCGATATCCGGCACGTAGACCAGATAATCATCTTTATCCTGTTTTATATATGCAATGTATACCTGTTTCATTGTTCCACCTTACCTTATCCCGTTTCTTCGCAGGATCTTTGCGGCAAGCCTTTCCGGAATCTCCGAATGCCGCTCTATCGTTTCCTGTACAGTTCCCCGTCTGTAAATATCGTGGTTTGCGCCATGCCGCCAGAATACAAAACCTGCCGATTCCAGTCTTTTGATCAAGTCTCTTCGCTTCATCAAGACCTCCTTAATAATTACATAATTTTTATATAATTTCCACTATACCTACCTATAGTATTTATTCGCACAGAAAACAGGAATAACGCAAAAACCGTACCAGCTGAGATCATTCAGCAGGCACGGTATTTTACAGTCATATGTTCAGTGTAATGATTATTCGTGCGGGTGTGCGTTCAGATAGTCTGTCAGTCCCGGCACGAACTTTGTCTTGCGGCCCAACCCGGTCCGGAAGATATAGGCAGTACCGTTATATTCATCATAGTCCGGGAAGGCATCCTTCAGGACCTGTTCGGAATATTCATCGGCCGGGACGATATAGTCAATCTTTTCATTATTTTCCCGGATGCCGACCGACGCATACATGAGGTCTGCGGAACGGGTATCAGCGTATTCCTGCAGTGCTGCCTTCATGCGCACCGCCAGTTCCGCCGCAATCTCATCATTCAGTGCGTTGACCAGCCCGATTCCGTACTTCACACCGGCTGTCTCATATTCCTTGTAGTCACCGAAGAGGATCTCTTCGTCTGTTTTGCCTGCATAGGACAGGGCTTCGGCATGCAGGGCCGCATACAGGGCCTCTGTATCGGTAACCCCGGCAATTTCAGCCAAGGCCGGAATAGCCGCCCGGTCAGCCTCGGTTGTGGTCGTACCGGTCAGATTGGCGGTGTCGGACAGGATCGCCCCCAGCAGCAGATACGCCGTCTCTTTGTCGATCTCCAGACCGTAGTTCATATAGTTCAGCCAGACAATCGTGGCCGTAGCCCCGATCGGCCGGGCATCGTACATGATCTGATGACCGGTGTAGACATTGCCCACGCCATGATGGTCCAGGATACCGACAATGTGCGCATCCGTCATTCCTTCTGCCGCCTGGGCATACTCACTGTGATCCACCAGGAAAATCGAGAGGCCCGCAGCGTCCGGCAGTTCCTCCGGTGTTTCCACGCCGGCTTCTTTCAGGATATAAGCTGTCTCATTGTTGACCGGCATCGTGATGGCCGGTTCTGCCTCATAACCCAGCATATTCAGCAGTCTGGCCCAGGCAATGGCAGTACAGACGGTATCACTGTCCGGGCTCTTGTGGCCGATGACATAGATCGTGCCCTCGGCACTGAGGCCGGAGATGCTTTCCCGGTTGAGCTGATACAGCGTTGCCTGTGCTTCTGCCGCTTTTCTTTCGGCACTGGTACGGCCGGCCTGGTAGCCGGCAAACGTGCAGAGGCATACTGCCACGAGCGCAGCCAGGATTGTTTTTGTCTTCAGATTCATCTTCACATCTCCCCGTCTGTTTACTTCAGTTCCTTTCTGAGCTTTTTGATTTCGTGCAGGCGGCCGGCAATCATGATCACCAGCACAATCATGATCAGGACATGCAGCAGGCTGAAGAACTCTCCCTCCGCCAGCCAGCTGAAGAACTGTCCGTAACTGGATGCAAACGCGTCATAGATGATATACAGCAGGGCAGCCGCATACAGGCCGACCAGAACATACGAGATGATCACCTTGCCCTTTTCCGGCACCAGATAGATCAGTATATCCGTGACCAGCAGGAACAGGTTGAGAAGAAAGGCACAGCCCACACCCAGCAGCATGACTGCCACCACAATCGCTTCCCCGATATAATCGATGCCGCCGGAAGCTGTTTCTGCCCGGTAATAGCAGTACGCAAACAGCAGGGCCAGAATCAAAGCCAAGATGCCGCGTTTTTTCAGTATCTTTTTCA
>JAFWEA010000088.1 GCA_017543005.1 Solobacterium sp.
GGCGGATCCCTCGCATCCCAGCCTGATCAAATCCCTGTGGGGACGCGGTTACCGCTACTGTCCCAATCACTGAAACAGAAGCCCGGAAACGGGCTTTTCAATCGGAAACCGCATTGACACGGCTGATCCGGGATGGAGATAATAAAAATATACAGAAGGATATCAGGAGGAAGAAAAATGACAACAATCTATCATAATCACATCGACGTTGACCGCGGCGACTGCAGCACTGTCATTTTCGGCAAGGATGCTTCCGTGACCGGCAAGGTCATCATGGCGCATAACGAGGATGATACCGATGTCTATGTACAGACCCATCTGGTTCCCCGCAAGGAACACAAGGAAGGGGAAATGGTCGTCTTTGAGGACGGCAAGGCCATCATCCCGCAGGTTCCTGTGACCAATGCCTACCTCTGGTCGGAAATCAAATGCAAGGGCGGCATTTCCTTCGCGGACTGCTTCCTGAATGAACACGGTGTGGCCGTGGCTTCCAATTCCTGCAAACCCTGCAAGGATATCTATGACATCAAGACGGATAATCGGGAAAACTACGGGCTTGGCTATGCCATGCGGACACTGATCGCCGAGCGGGCCACAAGTGCCAGACACGGTGTGGAAGTGGCCATGGAGCTGGTCGAGAAGTACGGGTATGTTTCCAGCCGTTCCTACCATATCGCCGACAAGGACGAAGCCTGGGTTGTCTCCATTCCGAAGGGCTTCAACTGCGTCGCCAGAAGAATCGGTGATGATGAAGTCTACTTCATCCCGAACCATTTCACCATCCATGAGATTGACTTCAACGATCCGGACAACTTCCGCTATACCAAGAACCTGGTGCCGCATGCCATCGAAAACGGCTGGTACAAGCCGGCCAAAGAGGGAGACTGGAGTGACTTTGACTTCACGAAAGCCTATCAGGACGGACCGGACAAGCCGGGCTGCGTCAGAAGATCGAAGGGTGCCTGGAAGATCCTGACCGGCAATGACCTGCCGGATAAGGACAACCGCATCTTCTCCATGAAGGCGACCAGAAAGTACAGCCGTGACGATGCCAAGGCAGTCCTCAGAAGCCACTTTGAAGGCACGGATGATGATGTGACCAACGGCGGAAAGAAAAACCCGCACAAGGGCTTCAACACGGCCTGCCCGCTGTGCAACAACATGACTGTGGAAAGCACGATCTTCGAATTCGCTGAGGATATCAACCTGACCAAGATGTTCCGGGCCATGCCGAAACCGTGCCTGAACCCGTATACACCGTGGTTCGGCGTCGCGCTGCAGGAAGTGCCGCAGGGCTATGAGCACCAGGATGTGCGGACAGCCAGGCTGGCCCACTTCGATGTCGGCGCGGGCGAGATGAAATTCGATCCGTCCAAGGCCTGGTGGGCATTCAAGAATGTACAGTACTTCACGGATCTCAACTATGCCTTTGCCCATGGCCCGATTGCCGATTCCATCAAGGAAGTCGAAGCCTGCTGGGACAAGGAACTGCCGGGGGTTGAAGCAGCCTATAAGAAGATTGCCGAAACCGATCCGGAGGCCGCCAGGAAGTATCTGAGCGATTACACCTGCGTACAGGCACGCAAGGCTGTTGACTGGGCCTGGAACATGGTTGACACGCTGGCTTACAAGCGGATTCACGACGATCTTTACGACTGAACAGCAATAAAAGGAGAACAGAAAACATGATCTACATCAATCAGAAAAAGTATCCCGATATGCCGTATCTGCACAATGCGGCAGCCGGCGGCGCCGGGGAAAACAACAACATTGCCTTCGGCGGCTGCGGCCTGTGCTGCATGTGCATGGTTGTGGAAAACATGACATTCAACCATCTGAGTCTGGAAGAATGCCGGGATCTTTCTGAAGCTGTCAAAGCCAACCAGGAACTCGGTACGGATCTGAAGATTCTCGGACCGGCCGTGGCTGAAAAGTACGGCATGACCTATGGGGAAACAGATGACATTGAGGAAGTCAAGAAGTGTCTGGCAGCCGGCGGTCAGGTAGTGGCCAATTCCGGCGGTGACCGGGAAGGCTGGGTCGGTCTGTTGACCCATGGCGGTCATTATGTAACCGTGATGTCCTATGACAAGGGTGAATTCTGCATCCTGGATCCGTCCTGGACACCGGAAAAATTCCATGAGGAAGGAAGAGAAGGCAAGGTCCGGGAAGCCTATCCGTTCATCTATGTGAAAGAGGCGGATCTGGTCAAGGACTGCGACAACCGTTTCCCGCCGTTCTATCTGTTCCGCCGCATCAGCGACTGAGCAAAAACAGAATGCATTCCGATCCGGAGAGAAATCTCCGGATCTTTTGTATCCGGGCGGCAACCGCGCTATGATATGACGGAAAGAGGAATTTTTTATGCCGAAAGTAAGTGTGATCATTCCCGTATACAATGCGGAAAAAAACATAGAACGATGCGCCGACAGTGTGCTGAATCAGGAATACCGGGATCTGGAACTGATCATGGTTGATGACGGCAGCAAGGACGGCACAGCTGCGATCCTGGACGAACTGGCTGCCCGGGATGAACGGGTACGGGTCATCCACAAGCCTAACGGCGGGGTCTCGGAAACCCGCAACCGGGCCCTGGATATGGCCGCAGGAAAATATGTGCAGTTCCTGGATGCGGATGACTGGATTCCGGCGGATTCCACCAAGCTGCTGGTGCGCACC
>JAFWEA010000089.1 GCA_017543005.1 Solobacterium sp.
AACGGCATTGTGACGATAGAGAAGATCGCGGCGAATGCCGTGATGGCAGGCGCAAAGCCGGAGTACCTGCCGGTGATCATTACCGCGGTGGAGATGCTTTGCGATCCGCACTTTCCGGGATTCCACGTGATCGGATCGGTCTGTTCCACCAACCTTCTGATCCAGGTGAACGGACCGCTTGCCAAAGAGATCGGGATGAATTCCAGCTTTGGATATCTGGGGCCGGGCAACCGCGCCAACAGCAGCATCGGACGCGCAGTCAGTCTGTGCTGCATCAACATTGGATGGGGAGACTTTTCCATTGACGGCGGCATGATGGGCAACCCGTCCCGGTACTGCAACCTGATCTTTACCGAGAGCGATGAGTACACGCCGTGGGAGCCGTTCCACGTTTCCATGGGATTTGCACCGGAAGACAGCACGGTTATGATTGAAGAGGTTTTGCATGTGGATGGCGACTGGCCGTTTGAGATCACGCGGCTGCCATCGTGCACCTGGACCTATGGCTGGAAAGCCGATCTGGACCGTCTGGCAGAAAGAGCGATCGGTGCGGAGCCATCGGACCTGGAAGCAGCAGTGAAAAGAGCGCAGAATCCGCATCGGATGGGAAGAGGCGTGGATGCCTTCCGCCTGATCAGTCATCGCAATTATATATTGGTCCTTTATCCGGGGCAGGCAAGAGAGCTGGCCGAGAAAGGATTTACCAGAGAATCTCTGGCCAGATACATTGGCGACTATCATCGCTTCCCGTGGGATGAGCTGACAGATGAAATAAAGGCAAGCGTGCTGGAGGTCGCAAAGAAGGGCAGCATCCCGGGACTTTCCGAGGATGACTGCAAGAGCGGTGGAACAATTCCGGTATTCGATACCAACCGCCTGGCGATCATGGTAGCCGGTCCTCTGCAGGGACAGACCATGGGCATGTCGACCATGGGAGGCTACGGCGGCATCCAGGCACCGGCACAGTTTGAGCAGCCGCCAAAGAGGCCGTTCTATCTGAAGAAAATAACCGGCGCAACATTGACAAAAGGAGGGAAATAATGAAAATTGCTGTTTTAAACGGAAGTCCGAGAAAAGAAAACACGGAAGCAATGGTGCAGGCATTCTGCGAGGGTGCGCAGGCAGCCGGCCATGAGGTGGAAGTATACCATGTCGGCAGAATGAAGATCAACGGATGCCTTGGCTGCGGCTACTGCCACGACAAAGGCGAGGGCAACTGCATTCAGAAGGATGATCTGGAAAAGATCATGCCGGCATATAAAGAGGCTGACATTGTTGTCTTTGCATCGCCGATCTACTATTTCACCATGACCGCGCAGATGCAGGCAGCGATCCAGCGTATGTACTGCATCTGGAAACCGCTCAAGGCACAGAAGTGCGCGCTGCTTTTAAGCTCCGGTTCGCCAAATGTTTATGACGGAGCCATCGCGCAGTTTAAAGCCATGATGGGATTCAGCAAGATCGACATCGCAGGCATCATCACCGCCCACGGCGAGGAAAATAAATCCGAAGCAAAAATGAACGAGATCAGGGAGTTTGCAAAAAGCCTGTGATCGGAAGTATAATCTGATTGCTGGCAGCTGAAAAAACTGCCGGCCAAAATAGAGAAGGTATTTAAGGAGGAAAAAGATGTTTGATATTTCCAATACATGTCTGAAAAAAGGCTGTCTGGAGGGTGAAGTTGCAGTCATCACCGGATCGACCAGCAACGTTGGTAAGGGATTCGCACAGGCCATCGCCTGGGCAGGCGGCAAAGTCGTGATCGTCGGCCGTGGCGCAGAGCGCGGCAAGGCTGTTGCAGATGAGATCAATGCAGATAACGGCGAGGGCACGGCCATCTTTGTACAGGCCGATGTATCCAATGCCGATGACATCGCCAGACTGAAAGAAGAAGCCTATGCAGCATTTGG
>JAFWEA010000090.1 GCA_017543005.1 Solobacterium sp.
ATTTCCCGCTATATTTACACCGGCCTGCAGGGCGGCTCCATCATGCGGGGCTGGACCAATGACGAAAAGATGATGATCGCCTGCTGCAACGACGGCACCCGGCCGGTCATCTTCAAGATCGAACGGATTGACGACTGACAGGGGAGGAACAGATCATGAAAGACAGTTATCGGGTCGGTGTTGTCAAGTACACCGATCACGCTTCCCTCAACCGGATCGAAGCCGGCACGAAAAACATCCTCAATGCCCTGGCGGAAAAGCACGGCATTACCATCAACTATGACGGACTGGTCTTCGACGGCAAGGCTGATCCGGACCTGATGAAGAAGATCGCCCTGAAGATGGTTGAGGAAAAGGCGGACCTTGTCATCAGCATCGCCACGCCGCCGACCGTTGCCATGAAGGATATCCTGAAGGCAGGCGGCATCAACATGATCTTCCGGGCGGTATCCGATCCGATCGCCGCCGGGGTCATCGATTCCTTTGAACATCCGGGTGAATTCATCACCGGTACTTCCGATTCGCTGGATGGCAGGGAGCTGGCCCAGGTAATGCTGGGAATCCTGCCGACCGCGCAGAAAGTCGGCCTGCTCTACAGCCCGAATGAGTTCTCTTCCATGAAGCCGGTCGAAGAAGCCAGAGCGTTCCTGGAAGGCCTTGATCTCGAGTTGGTGGAAGCGACACCGGCGGCCAAGGCCGAGGTAAAACTCGCGGCCGAAGAACTGATCCGGCAGGAAGTGGAAGCGGTGCTGACCCCGACCGACAACACGATCATGAGTGCCGAGAAGGAGATTTCACCATTGTTTACCGAAGCTGGCATCCCGCAGTTCACCGGCTCGCATGCCTTTACAATCAACGGGGCTTTCATGGGCCTGGGCAGCTTCTATAAGGACGGGGACATGGAATGTCTGGGCCTGGTGGAAGAAGTGCTGATCAACGGGACAAAGCCGGGTGATATCCCGGTGCTGCGCAGCCCGCACACCTTCGCCGCCATCAACATCCAGATCATGGAAGCCCTCGGCTATGATCGGGAAATCCTGGAAAAGAACATCACCCTGCTCGGCAAGAAGGTGCTGTTCCTGGATTCCCAGGCGGAATTTGATCCGGACGGGGATCTGTAAAAGTCTGTTAACAAAATCACAAAAGCGGTATAATAATTTCGGAGAAAAAAAAGATAACACAGGAGGTATAAATCATATGGCTGTTAATCGTTTTGTCTTAAATGGTATTTCTTACCATGGTCATGGTGCTATCAATGAAATCCCGGGCATCGTCAAGGGCAAGGGTTTCAAGAAGGCATTCGTGGCTTCCGACCCGGATCTGGTCAAGTTCGGCGTTACCGCCAAGGTCACCGATCTGCTCAAGGCCAACGGCATTGACTTCGAACTGTATACGGATATCAAGCCGAATCCGACCATTGAAAACGTCCAGCACGGTGTGGATGCCTACAAGGCTTCCGGTGCTGACTTCATGATCACCATCGGCGGCGGTTCCTCCATGGATACCGGCAAGGGCATCGGCATTATCGTGAACAACCCGGAATACTATGATGTCCGTTCGCTGGAAGGCGTTGCCCCGACCAAGAACAGAACAGTCTTCACCATTGCTGTCCCGACCACCGGCGGCACAGGTGCCGAATCCACCATCAACTATGTCATCACCGATGTCGAAAGAAAGCGCAAGTTCATCTGTGTCGATCCTAACGACATTCCGGATGTCGCTGTCGTTGACCCGGATATGATGTCCTCCATGCCGAAGGGCCTGACCGCTTCCACCGGTATGGATGCGCTGACCCACGCCATCGAAGGTTATACAACCGGCGCTGCCTGGGAACTGGCTGACTGCCTGAACCTTGAAGCGATCAAACTGATTGCCAAGAACCTGCGCAAGGCTGTCGAGAATGATCCGGACGGCCGTGAAGGCATGGCTCTGGCCCAGTATGTCACTGCCATGGCTTACTCCAACGTCGGTCTGGGTATTGCCCACTCCATGGCCCACACCCTCGGTGCTGTCTATGACACCCCGCATGGTGTTGCCTGCGCAATGATGCTGCCGATCGTCATGGACTTCAACAAGGAATGCACCGGCGAAAAGTTCAAGGACATCGCCGAAGCCTTCGGGGTTGATACCACCGGCATGAGCGCGGATGAATACCGCAAGGCCGCAATCGACGCTGTTCAGCAGCTGTCCATTGATGTCGGCATCCCGACCAAGCTTGAGAAGCTCAAGGAAGAAGACCTGCCGTTCCTGTGCGAGTCCGCTGCTGCAGATGCCTGCGCTCCGGGCAACCCGAAGCACGCTGAACTGGCTGACTTCGAAGCAATGTTCCGCAAGCTGATGTAAGCCCTGCAGATCCCTTCGCATGTGCGGAGGGATTTTTTGGCAAAGCCATTAAAACCCCCGGATAGTCCGGGGGTCCAAAAAGCTTAAGCGAAGAGATCATGAAAAAAGCCTCCTGGCATATAATTCGTGTGTGGTCTGCGAAACTACAACGAAGAATAAGAGGAGGTTTTTATCATGGCATACACCGATGACCTGCATAGTCTATCACACACGAAATGGAATTGTAAGTATCA
>JAFWEA010000091.1 GCA_017543005.1 Solobacterium sp.
ATGCACGATCTCGGCTGTCTTGGCGTTGTCATGCGTGCTGTCGCAGGTGATGCCCCAGGCCACGTTGATGCTGTCGAGGTACTCCACGAACTTTGCCGGGGTGACGGCATTCTTTTCGGCCCCGGCCCGCACGGTTTCAATCCAGGCTTCCTCGCCTTTTTCTTCCAGGATCCGGTCCAGTTCGGCAATATCCAGGCCGGCCTGCGCGGCGATGCCGGGCGCGTAGGCGGTCTTATAGCCGCGGAAGCTGGGGTCAAGGCACATGTGGGACAGGGTGGCGATCATTTCGTGGGCCTGCATCGGCATGTCGAGGCAGAGATCGATGACTTTTCTTTCCCGCATGATTATTTCCCCGTGAATTCTGCCTGCTTGCCTTCAATGACGGCGAGCAGACCGTTCTTGCTGTCTTCGGTGGAGTTGACGATCTCGGCGGCTTCCAGCTCGAATTTCCGGGCTTCTTCCAGCTGCACATAGACAGACTTGCGGACGCACTCCTTGAAATACTTTACGGCCAGCGGGGCGGCAGTGGACATCTTGGTGGCAATCTTCATGCTTTCCTCGTCCAGCTTGTCATCCGGGATGACCTTGGAAACCAGACCCAGCTCATAGGCCTGCTGGGCGGTGAAGTCTTCGTTCAGGAACATGTAGTCCATGATCTTATTGCGGCCGATCCAGATCGGCAGACGCAGGCTGCTCATGCCCCAGGAACCGACGGTGCCGTAGTAGATGTCGCCGTCATGGATGCTGAAGGTATCACTGACAACGCGGATGTCAAAGGCGTTGAAGACAGCGGTGGAACCGCCGATGCACAGGCCTCTGGCTGCGACGATGGTGCCCTTGGGATAATTATCGATCAGTTCGACCAGGCGGCCGCCCAGGACGGAGAATGATTCGGCAATGGTGTCGTCACCGCCGGCAAACGCATTCCGGATGTCATCCGCATCAGCCCCGGCCGAGAAATTCTTGCCGGTGCTGTTCATGAGCACGGTGCGGATGTCGTCATCGGCTTCAAATTCCTTGAAGGCTTCATAGACTTCCACCAGCATCTTCTTGCTGAAGGAATTGCGCGGGGGAACATTGAGGGTGATGATGCCGGTCCTGCCGTTCCGGCTGAGCTTGATTGTGGTGTATTCCATGGTGCTAATCCTCCTTATTGTTTATTTTAACTGATTGTAAGTTTTGTGAAACATATAAAATCATGCCCGGCAGCCGTGCATTCTGGCCGGAATCGTGATATGTATTTGGCATGGAAAGAAAGACATATATTCCCACGCAGTGCAACGGCTGCCCGAATCACTGCCCGCTGTCCCGGCCCAGCTGTGTCATCGGCATGCAGCGGCGGGACGAAGTCGGTTATCAGGACGAACCGGCCCCGGCGGAAGAAAATAAAAAAGAGCGGTAAGATACCGCTACTTGATGGCTGACAGGAAGAGGTTTTTTGCGTTCCTGGTTTTGAAGTCCTTGACTTCGATCAGGCCGATGCTCAGCCGGGTGAACTTGTTGTAAACCCGGTTTCTGAGGTCGGAATCCTCGCGGATCCGGCTGGTTGTGACAATGACCGGATGGGCTTCAATGCCGCGCAGATGGCGGGCCAGGTAACCGATCTCGTTGAGATCCTGGGTGGAGGGCTCGGTCATCTTGCAGGAGATGAAGCAGGGCTCTGACTTGAAGACGGCGAAGACATCGATTTCATTGTCGATGGTATCGTTGTTGTCATTGCTGGTCCAGTCGATCTTGTAGCCGAGCCGGACATCACTGAAGACCTCCTTGGCCTTGATGTACGTATAGAGCTCCAGCCATTCACCATAGGTTGTCATGTATTCCTTGTACCGGGCATTCGGATAGGAATACTTGCGGTCATGTTCATTCAGGAAATGGTAGCTTCGAAAGAGGTTGACCATTTTTTCTACGTTGTAGGTCTTGTTGTTGTAGTCCAGCATGGTCGGAATGGAAAACAGCTGACCTGGCTGGGTGGAGGCGTATCTGGCTGCCAGGTAATTGCACAGGGCATGCCAGGTTTTCAGATGATCGAAGACATACTCGGCCATCTCACAGATGCTGTCATATTCTTCCTCCAGGGGCAGGGAACGGGAATTGCCGACATTCTTGGCCCCCAGGGCAATGGTATAGGTATCGATATCGATATGCTTGATGTCGGCCACCTTGGCGTTGCCATGCTGCACGTCGCGGATGGTCATGGCCCGCCGGTCAATATAGATCGGGAAGACATGGTCATGGTCAAGCCCGGCCCCGTAGCCGGCAATCGTCATGATCTCCGTGGACTTGGAGAGATTCAGATAAATCGTTGAATCCCGGCGGATATCAATGACATATTCCAGCTTGGCCCGGATGTCTTCCAGACTGCTGTCATCCACCTGG
>JAFWEA010000092.1 GCA_017543005.1 Solobacterium sp.
GGCGGCAACGGTTTCTTGTGTTCCGGGGCAAACAGCCCTTCTGTCTCAAGCCGTTTCTTCAGTTCCTCGTACTGCCGGTACAGTTCACCCAGTCCGGCAGCCTGCATGGCCGTGACAATCAGCTGCATCTCCCCGCGGGCTTCGTAGACATTCAGATCAGCCTGCACCAGCACCTTGTCGCCGTCTTTCGGCAGAAACTTCACCCGGCTGTTGGCCGAAGCGAACATGACGCAGCGGATCTGTGCGGAACCGTCCTTCAGACTGAAGTACCAGTGTCCGGAACGGTAATTTGAAAAGTTGCTGATTTCGCCTTCCACCAGCACTCTCTGGATCAGCGGGTCTCCTTCCAGCTTCTGCTTCACATAGTGAACCAGAGCGGATACCGAAACAGCCCGCTGACTCATATTCTGTCCAGGACTCCGTTGATCAGCTTGTGAGAATCTTTATCGCCGTATTTCCGGGCGATGCGGACATATTCGTCAATAATAACCGGCATTTCGACAGTCTTGAGATCAAACTCAGCACAGCCGCACAGCAGGATTGCCTGCTCGATGACACCGAGACGGTCAAAAGTCCAGTGCTCCAGCACCTGATTGATATAACCGATATAACGGTCTTTCTCCCGGACCGCTGTGTCCACGACTCTGCCCATGTATTCATCATTGCGGATATCGGCTTCTTCAGCATCTTCCAGCAGGATTTCCGCATCCCGCGGCCAGATGAGATACTGATAGACGCAGATGACAGCTGCCGTCCGGCTGACATGACGGTTCAGTTCTTCTTTTTCATTCTGGATGGTCATAGTTTCCTCCATTGAAATATTTTAACATATAGGCTTGTTATTTGTTCATGAAATAGACGTTCACAAACCCTGTAAAAAAAACGATATTCCCGCCCTTCCTGCAGATAAAAAACAGAGCAGCTCAGCTGCTCTGCATGTTCTTACAGGGTTTCGATCTTGATTAGGTTCGTATTGCCTGACTGACCGTTCGTAACACCGCCGGTGATGATGATATTGTCACCCGGCTGCAGTTCGAAGACATCGCGGGCCATATTCTTGGCGGTATAGAAGAGCACATCGGTGGAGTTGAACATCTCGCACATGCGCGGGGTCACACCCCAGGACAGGGCCAGGCTCCGCCAGGTCTTCTCATCGGTGGTCATGCCGATGATGTCTACCGGGGAACGGAACCGGGATACCATGCGGGCGGTGCGGCCGCTCAGTGTGCAGGCAACGATGGCCTTGGCGCGCAGGTCGATGGCCATGCCGCAGGTCGCGTGGGAAATGGCATCCACGTCACTGTTGATGTGGAATTCATAGTTGTGGAACCACTTGGCGTAGTTGATGTTCTTTTCGGTTTCGGCAACGATCTTCGCCATAGTCATTACGGCCTGTTCCGGATAGGCACCGGCTGCTGTCTCACCCGACAGCATGACCGCGCTGGTGCCGTCAAAGACCGCATTGGCAACGTCGGAAGCTTCTGCCCGGGTCGGCCGCGGGCTGTGGATCATGGATTCCAGCATTTCCGTTGCGACGATAGCACGCTTGCCGGTTTTCCGGCAGATTTCAATCAGGTTCTTCTGGATGGCCGGCAGCTGTTCCAGCGGCACTTCGACCCCCATGTCACCGCGGGCAACCATGATGCCGTCGCAGGCTTCGCAGATCTCCTGGATATTGTCCACACCGGACTGGTTCTCGATCTTGGCAATCAGGGTTGCTGTCTTGCCATAGCCATGGCTGTCGAGCAGTTCCTTGATATCCAGCAGATCCTGCTTGACCGAGACAAAGGAGCAGGCGATGAAGTCAACATCATTTTCCGCCCCGAAGAGAATATCCTTCTTGTCCTGTTCGGAAAGATACTTCTGCTTGATGTGCTTGCCCGGGAAAGCCATGCTCTTGCGGTCGGACATTTCACCGCCGCTGACAACTTCGGTTTCAATCCGCTTGCCGTCGGTACCGAGTACCTTGAAGGCCAGAATACCGTTGTTGACCAGGATCGTATCGCCCGGATTCATTTCCTTGGCCAGATTCTTATAGCTGACGGAAACGATCGATTCATCCCCTTCCACCTTTTCGGTTGTGAAGGTGAACTTGCTGCCTTCCTGCAGATTGATCTTCCCGTTCTTGAAAGTACCGATGCGGAATTCCGGACCCTTGGTGTCCAGCATGATGGCAATCGGCAGATGGAGCTGTTCACGGACCTTCTTGATCGTATTGATTCTCTTCAGATGCTCCTCATGGTTTCCGTGTGAGAAGTTCAGACGGGCAACATTCATCCCGGCAAGGCAGAGCTTGGTAATCATTTCCTCCGATTCACTGGCCGGACCGATGGTGCATATAATCTTTGTTTTTCTCATAATCATAATCTCTTTCTATTGCGCTGCCGATTTGTGAAATCGACTCACAACTCGTAAATAATATACTTTCAGCAACCGGAAAACAATAGAAAACTTCTATCGAAGCCATACATTTTTCATGATGTGCTGATAAGGGAATGGTACAATCAGGATATGGCAAAGAATGTATCTTTATCAACCCTGCAGAAAGTGAGCGGTCATTTTAAAACTGTAATGGAACATCGCCGTGAAGTCCGCCGGTGCTGTTTTGCCTGCGGTCTGTATTACCAGGGACTGACGCATGATCTTTCCAAGTACAGTGTGCAGGAATTCAGCGAAAGTGTAAAGTATTTTCAGGGCTGGCGTTCCCCTTATGATGCGGAAAGAGAATTATACGGCTACGCGCCCGGCTGGCTGCATCATAAAGGCCGCAATCGGCATCACTGGGAATACTGGTATGACATGCAGAAAGGCGCCTACCGGCCGATCAAAATGCCCTACCGTTATCTGGTTGAAAGCTGCTGTGACCGGATCGCCGCCAGCAAGGTCTATCTGAAGGAGAAGTACACTCCGGCCAGTCCGCTGGAATACTTCCTCTCCCGCCCGGCCAGGAACTACATGCATCCGGAAACAGCTGCCGGGATAGAGGAAATCCTGCGGGATGTAGCCGAAAACGGTGAAGAAGCAGCCTTCGCCCGAATCAGGGAAAAACTGAAAAAGCAGCCTGGACATCGATAATCCGTATTCTCACATAGGATACGGGTTTTTTTTCTTTCTGCCATCAGACGCAATCCCACGGATCGCTTATAATGAGTTTATGAAACTGGAAGAACTGATGTCACTGCTGGAAGAAACGGACTTTACCCGCGAGAGCGGTTTTGCCGTTGTGCTGCCCCTGCTCGAACGGGACGGGGAAATGCATATCCTGTTCGAAGTCCGCAGCCCGGGCATTTCCCAGGGCGGTGAGGTCTGTTTTCCGGGCGGCCGCATTGAACCGGGTGAAACCGCCATGCAGGCAGTTATACGCGAGGCCTGCGAGGAGCTCTGTATTGCCCCTTCTCAGCTTGAAATCCTGAAACCGATGCCGGATGCACATTCTTCCCGGCCAGGCCAGATTCACTGCTTTATCGGCCTCCTGCACGATTATCACGATACCTTCAGCCCGGATGAAGCAGAACGTGTCTTCACCCTGCCGGTGGAGCAGCTGCTGCAGATGGAACCACAGACCGGCACCTATCAGCTGCAGCGTCAGTTTGACGATGCTTTTCCCTTTGCCCTGCTGCCCGGCGGGAAAGAATACCCCTTCCGCAGCCGCAAGGAAACCCTGTGGTTTTACCGGACAGAGGATGCTGTTATCTGGGGACTGACGGCCGGCATTCTGCGCCGTTTCCTGGAGACTGTCAGAACCCGCCAAGAAACTGCCAAACAATCGGAGGATTGAATTATGACCATGCGCAAAGATGCCGAAACAATCATCAAGGCAGCCCTGCACGCTGCCAACCCCGATACCGCCGTCCGCAAGGCCCTGCAGAATCTCCCTGAGGTCAATGGAAAGATTTTTCTGGCTGCCATCGGCAAGGCGGCCTGGCAGATGAGTGCCACCGCAGCTGAGTGTCTTGGGGAACGGCTGAGTGAAGGCATATGCATTACGAAATACGGCCATGTTATGGGCGATATTCCGCATGTTGCCTGTTATGAAGCCGGCCATCCCGTCATGGATGAAAACTCGGTTAAGGCCTCGGAAGCCGCGGTCCGCATGGCCGAAAACCTGCAGGCGGATGATCTTCTGGTCTTTCTGGTATCGGGCGGCGGCTCCGCCCTGTTTGAAGTACCGGCGATTCCGCTTGCCGAACTGCAGGATATCAACCGGCAGCTGCTGTCCAGCGGCGCGGATATTGTCGAGATGAATACCATCCGCAAACGGCTTTCGCTGGTCAAAGGCGGAAAGTTTGCCGGGCTTGCTGCCCCGGCCAGAGTCTTTACCGTTGTTCTGTCGGATATCATCGGGGATCCGCTCGATATGATCGCTTCCGGCCCGGCCTGCGCGGATCATACCACCTGCCAAGAAGCACTGGCCATTGCCGAAAAGTATCATCTGCATCTTTCCGACCATGCCCTGGCCTGCCTGCAGACAGAGACACCGAAAGAGCTCGGCAATGTCGAAACACAGATTACCGGCAGTGTCCGTCAGCTCTGTGCAGCCGCGGAAGATACCTGCAGAACACTTGGTTATGAGCCGCATTTCCTGACCGCCTCCCTGAACTGTGAAGCCCGCGAAGCCGGCCGTTTCCTGGCTGCCATTGCCCGGGATCATGCCGATACCGATAAACCGCTGGCTTTTATCTGCGGCGGTGAAACCGTAGTCCATCTGACCGGCAAGGGTCTGGGCGGCCGGAATCAGGAACTGGCCCTGGCTGCGGCCGAAGGCCTGGCTGATCTGAACAATGTCCTGCTGTTTTCGCTTGGCAGTGACGGGACTGACGGGCCGACTGATGCGGCCGGCGGCATCGTTGACGGAACAACCTGCCATCAGCTGCTTGAACTGGGCTGTTCCATTCCGGCACTGCTGGCTGACAATGATTCCTATCATGCCCTGCAGAAATGCAACGGCCTGCTCATGACCGGACCGACCGGCACAAATGTCAATGATCTGACTGTCCTGCTGATCCGGCCCGAATAACTTGATACAGATGAAAGAATCCCGGCGATTGCCGGGATTTTCAAACGTTTATTCTCTCTTGTATTTCAGTGGATCAGACGCCGTTGCAGGTGTTCAACAAATACGTGTGTCCAGATGCTCAGAATGATAATCACAATGATCTGCAGGACATACATCCACCAGGCTGTCCAGCCTTTCAGACTGCACAGGAACAGCACCGGATACTGCCAGAGATACATCTCGTAGCTGAACGAACTGACTTTCTGAAACAGCGGAAGATCGAGCAGCCGGCCGAGATTGCCGCTGTTGACGCAGCTCCACAGCATCATCGCCGTGAACAGCGCATACAATACCAGGCCATACCGGCAGACCGACGGATCCGTGCCGGATACCTTCAGGAACAGGATCACCGTCACGATGATATAAACCAGGCCAAACAGCAGTGCCGGCAGCGGTTTCATGCGTTTCTTTGTCTGTTTACGCTCTGCCGTCTTCCAGCCCAGCAGTGCCCCGATCAAAAGCGCATGGATCCTTGTATCTGTGCTGTAGTAAAGAACTGTCTGGGAAGCCTGGGTAAACAGGGCCCGGATGGGCATGATCAGCAGGGAAATCACTGTCAGCCCGGCCAGCAGTGTTGCCCCCCTGCCGCTTCTGCGGCCGGCCAGATACAGCCATGGCCAGATGAGTTCAAACTGGATCAGCACGGCGATATACCACAAATGGGTAAAGGCCGAAGTATTGCTCAGATTGGCAAAGTAATCCGCCTGTTTGGAAATCTGCCAGTAATTGTTGAAGCCGAGCAGGATGCTGGCCACTTCCTCATGGGCATTGATCAGCCGGAATTTATCGGCCAGAGCCAGGAACTCGACCGTAATGAAAATGACCAGGACAAGCGCCGGATACAGTCTCACGAGACGTCTGCGATAATACGGCAGCACGCCCATCCGGCCCCGGCTGACACTTGCATAGGCCGTCAGGAAGCCGCTGATCACAAAGAAAATAACAACGCCGAAAAACCCGCCGGGCATGAACCGCGGGAACGCATGATAGAGCAGAACACCGGTTAAAGCCAGCGTTCTGAGGCCGTCAAGACCCCTGATTCTCGTCTTCTTCCGGGTCATAGGAACGCTTCCATTTCACCAGTATTTCCTGATTGATTGTTTCTCGGATCAGTTCGGCATAGGCCATGGATCCCTCGTGATTGGGATGAAGGCCGTCTGCCAGGATGTATTCACTCAGATGCTGAAGCGCCAGCTCTTCCCACTCGATCATGCTGGCATCATCATGTTTTGCAACGATGTTTCTTGTCTTCTCGTTGGAATCATTGGTCACGCCGACCGTGGTCAGGAAGAATGTGGGCCGGCCGCCGCTGTGTGCGATCAGTTCCTCGATGTCTTCCTCTTCGATATAGGAATTTGCGCCCAATGAGAAGATAATCACATCGCCCAGCGCATTGTTCGCTTCCAGGTCATACAGCGTCTGCATGCCTTCATAGATTGTCCGGCCGAAAACAGCATCAAAATAGCCGTTGGGGAACACTTCATACAGTTCATCCAGTGCCGCCAGCATGACAGAGTCGCCGATGCCGGTAACCCGCATCTGGGAGGCATCGTCATACTCATCCTGCAGATCATAGATATTCTTGTGCGCTTCGTATTCTTCCTTCTGTTTGCGCAGCTGTTCCTCGCGCGCCTTGCGGATTCTCTCTTCTTCCTCTTCCTGCTTTTTCCGCAGCATCTCCTCAATGGCCGCGGCTTCAGCCTTGGCCTGCGGCGGCACGATGATGAAACTGATGACGCCAAGCGCAAAAATGCCGCACAGCAGTACGGTCAGCACCCGGTATGCAAGTTTGATCAGAGAGCGTTTGTTGTTCATCGTGTAAAGGATTCTGCCGTAAACAGAAGCAATTGTTCCATGGCTATACTGCGGCAGTAATACTGTAATCATACCATACCACAGCCATCCTATACCTCACGCAATCCGTTAAACAACAATCCCCCGGATAAAATCGTACTGATTTTTTTCATTAGGATTTATAATCAATACAGATGAATATGGGAAATATAAACGATACATTGTTTTTCGGCTGGCAGGCATTCTCATGGCTGCTGACCGCTGCCGGCATCTGGAAGATACTGGAAAAATGCGGCCAGCACAGTCTGTGGGCCCTGATGCCCGGGATCCGCTACTATAAGCTTTCCCAGGTGGCCATGCGGGAGCGGGACGGCATCAACGTGCTGCTTTTCGAACTGCCGACTTATCTGCTCATGGCCTGTGTAACGTTCCTGCCGATGTCGGAACAGAACCAGTTCTTTATCGCCATCGTCATGGTGGTGATGGGCCTGATCATGATCGTATACAAGATGCGGGTGATCTCAGGTCTTACCAGAGTATTCGGCATGTCCATCTTCTGGGTTCTCTTCTGGACTCTAACTCCATGGCTGGCCTCGATCATCTGGGGCTTCTCGCCGAAATATCAGCCGGTCAATCTGGGCCGGATTACCGAGAGTGAACTGCTCGCCGGGACAAGGCCTGCGGAACTGCCGGCCGCTTTCTCACCGGTGGATACAGGTCCGGGTCTCAGCGTGAATATCAGGGAGCGAACGGTCCGTGATTTCCTGCGCCGCCGTTACCTGCTCAAGGATATCAACCTGACGATCCCGAACGGCTCCCTGGTCCTGCTTTTAGGCGGTTCCGGTTCCGGCAAGACCACCCTGGTCAATGCCATCATCGGCTATGAAAAAGCCGACGCGACCATCCTGCTGAACGGTGTGGATGTCTACGAAAACTATGAACAGATGAAATACCGGATCGGTTATGTGCCTCAGCAGGATCTGCTGCGGCAGAATGATACGGTCACCAGCACCCTGCACGATGCGGCAAGACTGCGCATGCCGGCCGGCACAAGTTATTCCGAAATGCGGCAGCGGGTCAATGAAGTCATGGAGACCCTCGGCATGAGCACCGGCCGCACCGGCCTGGTCGCCAGGAAATCCGGCGGTCAGAAAAAAAGAATCTCGATCGGCATGGAA
Organism: Solobacterium sp.; assembly: GCA_017543005.1. Classification (GTDB taxonomy): domain Bacteria; phylum Bacillota_I; class Bacilli_A; order Erysipelotrichales; family Erysipelotrichaceae; genus Bulleidia. The sequence continues at coordinate 8,029 of JAFWEA010000092.1, forward strand.
CTGATATCCGATCCGGAACTGTTCATTCTGGATGAACCGGATTCCGGTCTTGATGGTGTCATTGCCCGTGAACTGTTTGAAAAGCTGCGGGATATTGCCGATACCGGCAAAATCGTCATTACCATTACCCATATTCCGGACCGGGTAGCGGATCTGTTTGATTACGTGATTGTCCTCGCCCGGGATTCCGGCAAGGTCGGCAGACTCGCCTTCTTCGGCACCCCGGAAGAAGCCAAGAAATTCTTCGGCCAGCCGAACATGGAACGCATTGTCATGTGCGTCAACCGCAAGGATGAAGGCGGTGAAGGCAGAGCCGATGAATTCATTGAGAAATATGCCCGCATGACCATGGAAAGCGAGGCCGCCGATGACTGAAAGAATACGTTATAACGGCCGCATCAGGCAGACCTTCATTTATCTGGGCAAACTGCTGCGGATGTTCATCTATCAGAACGACTGGAAAGTCCTGCCGATGGCTGCCATCATTGCCGGCATGGTCACCTTCGCGGTCGGAAACAACATCTTCAAGACCCAGGAAGGCACCCTTTCCGGCTGCTTCTCGCTGGTCTGTGTCTGTATCTGGAACGGCTTCTTCAACTCAATTCAGTCGGTCTGTCGGGAGCGGCCCATCATCAAGCGGGAACACCGTTCCGGCATGTTCATCAGTTCCTATATCGCGGCCCACATGATCTATCAGATGATGCTGTGTGCGGCCCAGACAGCCATCCTGATCGGCATCTGCAATATTGCCGGTATGGATTATCCGGAAGCAGGCCTGATTACGGGGAACTTCATGGCAGACTTCGGCATCTCGCTGTTTCTGATTACCTACGCGGCCGACATGCTGTCCCTGGCCATGTCGTGCCTGGTCAAGAATACCACCACAGCCATGACGGTCATGCCGTTCATGCTGATCTTCCAGCTGGTCTTCTCAGGCGGCCTTGTCTATCTGGAAGGCCCGGCTGAAAAGCTGACCGGTCTGACCATTGCCCGCTGGGGTCTGGAAGATCTCTGCACCCTGGCCAACTACAATGCCCAGCCGATGGTAACCCTATGGAATACCATCTTCAAATTCCGCTCCATGGAAATCGACGGATATAAGCCGATCGAATTGATAACCAACAAAATTGTGGAAGAAGGACAGCTCGATGAGGTGCTGCTGGAATCCGGGCTCTACAATACAAATCCGGCATATACATATGCTCCGGCAACCATCTGGCGCTGCTGGGGAATTCTCCTGTGCATTACGATCCTGTCAGCGATCGTAGCCGTTTCCCTGCTGCAGTTCATCGACAGAGACAAAAGATAGCAGACATTATCTGCTATTTTTCTTCATCATCTTTTTTTGTGACAAGTTCTCTGTAATAGATGCGGTCGGGTATACCGGCCAGTGAACTGATCCATTCGGTACGGTCTTCCAGGATTTCCTCCCGGTCGTTCACTCCCCCTTCCACACCGGTGATATATGCCTTGTCCAGATCCTTTATCGGCATGTCATACTTTTCGGAAATCGCCCGCAGCATATCCAGCGGCAGCGTTATGTTATACGGTTCCGAATGCAGGCCGGTGGTCCGGCCGATGCCGAAGACGCCGACTTTCACTTCCACCGGATCCACGTTATCCGCCCACTGCAGCAGCAGTCTCTTATGCCGCATGTCAGAGAGCTTGTTGTAGATGACCCTGAGCAGGCTTGATATGCCAAAACCAAGCAGGAACATTAACGGCGCCGTCACAACTGCCGGGAAATAGGTAATCAATCGGTAAATATCCCGCCAGCCGCCGCCTGCTTCCCCGACCAGCATGACATTGGCGATATAAACAAGCGCATAGAGGTAAAACGGCAAAAGGCACAGCAGGCTGTCGCTGACCTTGATTTTCAGATTATCTGTTTCCACCGAGAACAGCAGAACCAGGGACAGCAGCGGACAAATGATGTGCAGCCAGAAATTCATGCCGGTGACGGCAATGGCACCCAGCATCGGCCAGATCAGCGTCAGGGCAAAGATCATCGTCAATGTCGTGCAGATCGTGCCGCTGTACTGCAGCAGAATCACCCATCTCGGAAAGGACAGGCGCATCTTTCTGACCCCTTCGATCGCATACGGCACCATGAAGGAAGCCCCGATGGCAGCCAGGGTATTGGAGTTGACGGTAAACAGACGATACAGTCTTTCACCCCGCTCCGGGGTAACGGCATTGGGATTCTGGATCAGGCCCCCGGCCACCGCCCGGAAGGTAAATACAACGACCAGAACACTGGCAGCCAGAGCAGTCAAGCTACGGCGCTGATACAGCTGGATGATATAATCCCGGTTCTTTTGGGCTTCGCTTTTTTCCCGTTTCCGCCGTGGCCGGTAGAGGGTTCTGCCCAGATATTCAGCCGGCCGCATGCCCAGCAGAAACATGCAGATTTCATTCGCAAAGATCAGGCCGAAGGTAAAGGACAGCTGCTTGCCGAAGGATCGGGACAGTTTCAGCTTCATGAGCCCGGACAGCACAAAATGAGCGAGAACGGCGAATACATAGATTCTCAGCATCCAGCGCGGCCGATGGAACGTATTGCCATACGGCGCGCAGAGGCACCCGACAAGCCGGACAAATGCCGCCAGCAGACCGGCTTTGCCGTTCCAGCAGAGATCATAAAGATCATAATGATAC
>JAFWEA010000093.1 GCA_017543005.1 Solobacterium sp.
GGACATGAAACCCTGCGGCAGGCGGGATATTTCAGTCTTGATGATATGCTGGCAAGAACTGCGCAGTATCTGGAACTGGCCGGCCTGGAGGAGAACGAAAATGGAACTGACGGTACTGAATGAAGAACTGACCGTATGCAAGCTGGATCCGGAAGGGGATTTTGATCTGGACTGCCGCATCTTCTTTCTTGCCAGGACAGCAGATGAGCTGTCGCTGGTATGCCCGACGGAAGAGACACCGGCATTTACCAGTGCCCGGGAAGACGGCTGGCGCGGGTTCCGGGTATCCGGCTCAATGGATTTCGGCCTGATCGGCATACTGGCGAAAATTGCGAATATCCTGGCAGAACAGAAGATCAGTATTTTTGCCGTATCAACCTATGATACGGACTACATCCTGGTCAAACAGGAAAACTTGGAGAAGGCTCTGAAGGCCCTGGCCGATCATGGCTATGCGGTCAGATACAGCAGCTGAACCAGGCCAAAGGAGGAACAGACAATGCTTACAATCGGTACAAAAGCACCGGATTTCACTCTGCCGGATCAGAACGGAGAAATGCATTCCCTGCAGGATTACCGGGGAAAGAAAGTGATTCTTTATTTTTATCCGAAGGATAATACATCAGGCTGTACAAAGCAGGCCTGCAGCTATACGGCCATGCGCCCGCAGTTTGCGGAAAAAGGGGCAGTGATTCTCGGCGTCAGTAAGGACACGGTCGCTTCCCACAAGCGGTTTGAGGAAAAACAGAACCTCGGCATCACCCTGCTGGCTGATCCGGAAAGAACCGTGATCGAAGCCTATGATGTCTGGAAGGAAAAGAAACTGTACGGGAAGACCTCCATGGGCGTGGTCCGGACCACGTATCTGATCAATGAGGAAGGCACGATTATCCGGGCAGATGACAAGGTGAAAGCGGCAGCGGATGCGGCCAACCTGCTGGAGGCCCTGGGCTGATGCGCATCATTCTGGCTCCGGCCAAGAAAATGCGGATCGATGACGGCCTTTCCCCGCAGGACAGGCCTCTCTTTCTGTCGGAAGCGAAGGAAATCCTGGCCTGGCTGCGGACCCGGACACCGCAGGAGCTGCAGGCGCTCTGGAAGTGCAGTGCGAAACTGACGGAAGTGAACCTGGCCCGGCTGGCGGTGATGGATCCGGAAGGAGAACTGACCCCGGCCGTGCTGGCCTATGACGGCATTGCCTATCAGCACATGGCCCCGGGAGCCTTCACGGATGAACAGTTTGCCTGGGTCCAGGAACACCTGCGCATCCTTTCGGCGTTCTATGGCGTGCTGCGACCGCTGGACGGGGTGACCCCGTACCGGCTGGAGATGCAGGCCCTGGCCGATATCAACGGCAGCGGGGACCTGTATGCCTACTGGGGCAGGAAGCTCTATAATGCCGTCAGGGATGAGAGCGGGATTATCATCAACCTGGCTTCGAAGGAATATGCCCGGGCCGTGGAGCCGTACCTGACCGAAGCGGATCATTGGATTGATGTGACGTTCTGTGAAGCTTCCGGCGGCCGGCTGGTGACGAAGGCTGTCTATGCCAAGATGGCCCGCGGCGAGATGGTCCGCTGGCTGGCTGAACACAATGCGGAAAAACCGAAGGACATGAAGGGTTTTGACCGCCTGCAATTCCGTTACCGGGAGGATCTTTCCTCAGAACGGGAATATGTCTTTGAAAGGAGACCGTCATGATCCGGCCGGTGATCAGGGATATCATGTTCCTGAGCGGGAAATCGGTGCCGGCGGAGCGTACGGATACAGAGACCGCGCAGGATCTGCGTGATACTCTGCTGGCCAACCGGGACCGCTGTGCCGGCATGGCCGCCAACATGATCGGGGTCAGGAAACGCATTATTGTCATCAATGCTGGACCGGCTGCCCTCATCATGTTCAACCCCGTCATCCTGCGGCGGGATACGCCGTATGACACCATGGAAGGGTGTTTGAGTCTGGACGGTATGAGGCCGGCCAGGCGGTACCGGAATATCGAAGTGGAATATTACGATGCAAAATGGCAGCGGCACCGGCAGAAGTATACCGGCTACGCAGCCCAGGTGATCCAGCACGAAATCGATCATCTGAACGGAATTATCATATAAGGGGATACGCTATGAAAACAGGAATCATCTATTACTCGGCCCATCACGGCAACACGAAGAAACTGCTGGACGCGATCCGGCAGATTGATGACGAAGTGGATCTGATCAATGTCACGGAAGGAGAACGGGATCTTTCGGAGTATGACCGGATCGGCATCGCTTCCGGCATCTATTACGGCAATTTTGCCAAGCAGGTGCTGGCCTATGCGGAAAAACACCTGCCGGCGGGCCGGCCGGTCTTCCTGATCTGCACGTGCGGGGCCCCGCGCAGGGGCTACTATGATCAGATCCGAAAGATCATGCAGACGCGGCGCTGTGATGAACTGGGGGCTTATCAGTGTCTCGGTTTTGATACGTTCGGACCGTTCAAACTGATCGGCGGCCTGGCAAAGGATCATCCGGATGCGGATGATATTGCCAAGGCTGTCAGGTTCTACCGGGAGCTGCGCTGAGCCATGGGTGAAATCATGATCAGGCCCCTGCGTCCGGAAGACGCGGCCGGGTACAGAAAGATGATTCTGAAGCTCGATGAGGAAACGGATTTCATGCTGTATGAACCGGGGGAACGCGTGCAGGTCATGCCGGATGATGCGGCGGCGCAGCGGCTGATTGCGGATGCCGTCAGGCACAATGACCTGTTCCTGGCTGCGGTTGACGGGGAAGAGATCGTCGGTTTCTTCATGGCCCGCAGGGGGCGGAATATCCGTACGGCCCATACGGCTTATATCGTCATCGGCGTTCGGGAAGCCTGGCGCCATGCCGGCATCGGCACGGCGTTCTTTTCCCGGCTGGAACCCTGGGCAGTACAGGAAGGCATCGTCCGGGCGGATCTGACGGTGGAATGTGACAACACGGCCGCGCAGGAGCTGTACCGCCGGAGCGGTTTTGAAACAGAAGGAAGACGCCGGAAAACCATGAAGGTTCATGGGGAATACCGGGATGAATATATGATGGCGAGATTGTTTGCGCAGGAGGATACCGATGGAAGAGAAACTGAATGAACTGCTGCAGAAGGCAGGGGAAGCCTGGGAGAAGAAAGACTACGTCACGGCCCTGGCGGCGTACCGGGAAGCGGCAGATCTGGGCAGCGCGGATGCGGCCTACAATGTCAGCGTCATGAATATGAATGAACTCGGCACACAGCGGGATCTGGAAACTGCCATGGTCTATGCCGTCAAGGCAAAACAGGCCGGGGCTGCGGATGCGGATCAGCTGATTGACCTGCTTAAACAGAATGCCTCACTGCTTGGTGAGAAGGCCTATCAGGCCGGGGATGGCGAAAATGCCGTGAAGTATTACCGGGTGGCAGCCCTCAGCGGCATGGACAGCGAAGCGTGCTATCGCCTGGCGGTGTTCTATGTGCACGGCTGGGGCGGCCTGAAACAGGATCTCGGCAAAGCACTGGAATATGCCCTGGAAGCCGAACAGGAAAAGTACCCGGATGCCGGAAAGCTGGTTGAGCGCATCGGCGGCATTGCGGCGAAAACGGCCGGACTGGCCCTGAATACAGGGGATGCCATCCGGGCCGAGGAACTGTACCGGCTGGCGGTCCTGAGCCGCAGTCCGGAAGGATGCCTGGCCCTGGGACAGATGTATGCCAATGCCAAAGGCGTAACCGAAAACCGCTACGAAGCACAGAAACTCTTTTACCGGGCCTGGACACTCGGCAGTGAAGAAGCACAGGAAGAGCTGGAACTCAGCGGCAGTGCGGAGGAATATACCCCGGCAGCTATGTTCCGGTTTGAGAAGGAAAGCGATATTGCCATGCGGCTCTATATTGAGGCGGTGCGGCACGCAACCGGGACGGACGATGCCCGCCGGAATCTGGATCTTGCCGAGCTGTATGCCCGGCAGGCCTATGCCATGGGGGATCCGGAAGCCCGTGACCTGGTGATTGAGATCCGCAAAAACCGCTTTGACAGATGGGTGGCGGAACGGATGATTCCCCGCTGTGAAGCCCTGAAGGACGAA
>JAFWEA010000094.1 GCA_017543005.1 Solobacterium sp.
CTTAATTTCCGTTTTTCCCGCCCATTTTCCTTCAGGATTGGGTATGATATATACTGTTCCATTATGACTGAGGCAAAAGAGAAGAAACCGGCTTCCACCCGGAAGCGGACAAAAAAGAATACAGCGGAAACGGCTGCTGCCGCGGAGGAAAAGCCAAAAAAGAAGGCTGCCGGGACAGGCAGCCGTAAAAAAACCGGCACAGCGGCAGAGAAACCGAAGAAAACTGCAGCGAAGACCTCTTCCCGCAGAAAAACCGTGGCGAAAGCCGCTTCCGGCGAGGAAAAAAAGACCGCTAAAAAGCCGGCTGCACGGAAAAAGAGCACGGCGGCGAAAGCGGCGGCTGAGAAACCGGCGAAAAAACCGGTCAGAAAGCAGGCGGAAGCCACGTGGATATCGGCAAAGGAACCTGTGCAGGAAGCGGTTTTAAGCGTGGATGAAATACGGCTTTCCTTTGAACCGGAAGGGGTCCGCAAACCGGCGAAGGCGTTTGCGCCGATTGACCGTTCGGCGATTGAAAAGCCGGAAACCGATGCTTCCCTCTCAGCGGAAGAAATCCGTCTGCCGATTGAATATGCGGCAGGTTTTGATACTGCCCCGAAGCCGAAACCGGCCCCGCAGCCGCCGAAAACAGCCCCGGCCCCGGCTCCTGCTCCGGAAGCTCCTGCTCCGGAAAAGAAAAAGAAGAAGGAAAAGAAAAAGGGGAAACACCGGGTTCTGAAGGCCATACTGGCGGTTTTCCTGCTGCTGATTGCGGTCAGCGGCGCTGCTGTGGGCGGCTATATCATGAAGAATCTGGAAGATGTGCCGGAACTCGACCTCTATCAGCTGCGGGATTATTCCCGGGCTACGGAACTGTATGATGTCAGCGGCAATTTTGTGGCGGAGTATCAGGCCAATGAAAATGTTGACTGGGCCTATATCGATGAAGTGCCGCAGCACCTCAAGGACGCGTTTATCTCCATTGAGGACAAGCGCTTCTACCAGCATCACGGTCTGGATCTGCCGCGGTTTTTGAACGCGGTCTGGGGTCAGCTGACCCATACTTCCAGCCATGGCGGCAGCACCATCACCCAGCAGGTCATCAAGAATACCTATCTGACCCAGGAAGTCACATATAAGCGGAAAATCCAGGAGATCTATCTGGCCCTGAAGCTGGAGCGGGAACTGGATAAGGATCAGATTCTGGAAGTATACATGAATACGATTTTCTACGGGGACTCCAACTATGGCATCAAGGTGGCGGCCTGGGACTACTTCGGCAAGACGCTGGATGAGCTAAGCCTGCGGGAATGCGCTCTGCTGGCGGGCCTGGCCCAGAGTCCGAATGAATACAACCCGCGGCTGAACATGCTCAAGGGGGATATGGGACCGACCAATTACCGGACCAATACCGTGCTGTTTGCCATGCATGAAAACGGCGTCATCACGGATGAAGAATACGAAGAAGCTCTGAATGATACGCTGGTGGTGCGGGAAGCTACTTCCAAGGGAGAACTCTATCCGTATCCGGCCTATGTCGAATATGCCGTGGAAGATGTGGCCAAGGCACTGCTGATCAAGGAAGGCAAGGAACTGACGGATTCGGCCATTGCGGCCAAGAAGGCCCTGATGCGGCAGTCCGGTTACCGGATTACGCTGGGCATCGATACGAACATCCAGCAGATCCTGCAGGATTCCGTGGCGACCTTCAACGGTTACCCGTATGCCCGGGACGGTTCGATGGTGGAGGCTTCGGCCGTCATCATTGACCAGCACACCGGCCGGGTTGTGGCCATGGTGGGCAGCCGGGAAGTGCCGACAGAGCCGGAAGTGCTCAACCGGGCAACCGACAGCCTGCAGCCGGTCGGCTCCAGCATGAAGCCGCTGGCCGTCTATGCCCCGGCCCTGGAAGAAGGC
>JAFWEA010000006.1 GCA_017543005.1 Solobacterium sp.
ACTTCCAGCGTGCTGACCTCACTGACGATTATCTATCTGGATCTGGCCAAGCTGAACAACCGCTTCGGGGCCACGTACCAGGCAACCGGGCGGCGGCTGATCAAGATCCTGCTGGCCTGTTTCTGCATGAATGCCGTATTCGTGCTGTTCCGGCTGGTCGGCTTTACCATCAGTGAATCCTCGCGGCTGATCGCATTGGTGCAGCTGGGCATCCAGGGCATCTGCGGCATGGCTGTCTACCTGTACATGACCAATCTGATGAAGGTTCCGCAGGCCATCTTCCACAAGTCCCTCGGCGAGATTGCCCGGAGGCTGATGCAGCGTGGCTGAGCAGGGGATGCGGCTCGATAAGCTGCTGGCGGCCAGCGGCTTCGGTTCCCGCAATGATGTAAAAAAACTGATCCGGCAGGGCCGGGTCACAATTGACGGTGTATCTGTGCGCAGCGCTGATGCGAAGGTACAGCCGGCAGAGCAGGATATCCGGGTTGACGATGAACCCGTCGTATACGAGAAATATCATTATTTCATGCTGAACAAGCCGGCCGGCTATATCAGTGCCACCAGCGGCGGCGGTCCTACCGTCCTGGATCTGCTGGATGAGCCGTTCCGGGATCTTTTTCCCTGCGGCCGGCTGGACAAGGATACGGAAGGGCTCCTGCTGATTACGGATGACGGCCCGCTGGCGCATGAACTGCTGGCTCCGCGCCATCATGTCGAAAAGGAATATGAGGTCGAGCTCAGGGATCCATTCCGGGCAGAATACGTGGATTTGTTTGCGGCCGGGATGACGATGGCTGACGGCACCGTGTTTCAGCCGGCCCGGCTCACGCAGACCGAAGAAAAAGCCTGCCGCATTATTCTGCAGGAAGGCAAATTTCATGAAATCAAGCGGATGTTTTTAGCGGCGGGCAATGAGGTTGTCTACCTGCGGCGGATCCGCATGAAGAACCTGGTTTTGGATGAAACCCTCGCTCCTGGTGAATACAGAAAACTGACGGATGAGGAAATTGCCGGGCTCAGAGCACTGCTGCGCTGACCTCTGCCGGCGGATTCCAGATACCGGTTTCGGCATAGCTGCGGATCACTTCGATCACCTGGTTGGTCAGCCCTGTCGGAGTGGAGGAACCGCTGGTGACGGCCACATGCCGGCAGTCCGCAAACATCTCAGGATACAGCTGCGAACAGTCTTCGACCAGATAAGCCGTGTGGATGCCGGCTTTTTTTCCGAGTTCGCGCAGCTGGTTGGAATTATTCGAGTGCGGATCACCGACGACGATCAGCACATCGGTGTCTTTCAGCGCCAGGATTGCTTTCTGGCGGATGGTGGTGGCGTTGCAGATCTCCGGCGCCATGACGGCATCGGGGAACCGCTGCACAGCCCGCTCGGCCAGCACGGCCGTATCAAGAATGCTCAGGGTGGTCTGGTTGGTAATCAGGATATCGTGCAGTTCCGGCAGGGCATCAATTTCCTCGGCCGTGGCAATCAGGTGAACCCGCGGTGAAATGCCGGCAACACCTTCCGCTTCCGGATGCCGGTGCTTGCCGATATAGATGACATCGCCATGGGTGCAGTGTTCACGGACCAGGTCATGGGTCTTGCGGACATCCGGGCAGGTCGCATCGACAACGATCAGACTTTTTTCCCGGGCCCGCTCATACACCGCGTCACTGACCCCGTGGGCCGTGAAGATGACTACCCCTGAAGGAATGTCTTCCAGCAGCTCCAGCCGGGTGCGGGCCGGGTCTTCCAGACACAAGATGCCGAGTTCGCGGCAGGCCGCAACCACGTGGGCATTATGGACAATCATGCCCAGCATATGGACAGGTGTATCAGGATAGGCCGCAGCGGTTTCCCGGGCGATCCGGATTGCCCGGACCACTCCCTGACAGTAGCCCCGCGGTGTCACTGCGGTCACTTCAAATTTATGCATGCTTTCCAACCTCCGGAAAAATCTGTATAATTCAGTATGCTTATCAATAGTATAAAGGTGAATTATGAAAAAATTTGAAGATTTTAATCTGAAGCAGGATACGATGTCCTTCCTGCAGCAGAATGGATTCAATGTACCGACCCCGATCCAGGAGCAGGTGATCCCGCCGGCTCTGCGGGGCAAGGACATCATCGGCACCAGCCGGACCGGTACCGGCAAGACCCACGCATATCTCGTGCCGGTTATGGAAAAGATCAATCCGGCCGAGGACCGGGTCCAGGTTGTCATTACGGCGCCGACCCGGGAACTGGCTGCCCAGATTTACGACCGGGCCCAGGTCATGCAGAAGGTGAACCATGACATCCGCATCCGGCTCTATATCGGCGGCCGCAGCCGCAGCCATGATGTCGAGCAGCTGGAAAACAGCCAGCCGCACATTGTCATCGGCACCCCGGGCCGGATCCGCGACCTGTTCCTCAAGGAAGGGGGACTGCGTCTTGACACGGCCGATCTGCTCATTGTCGATGAAGCCGACATGACGCTGGAATACGGTTTCCTGGATGATATCGATGCATTTGCCGGCCGGATGAAGGAAGACCTGCAGATGCTGGTTTTCAGCGCGACCGTGCCGGATCAGCTGCAGCCGTTCCTGAAGAAATACATGCACCATCCGCTGACCTTCAGGATTGAAGATGAAGAACGCTTCACTCCGGAGATCCGCCATGTGCTGGTGCCGTGCTATCACCACAGCTTTGCGGATACGATCCTGAAGATCATGCCGGGCTTTCAGCCGTATGTATGTTTGATCTTTGCCAATACCCGTACTGAAGCGGAAACCATCGCGGCTGAACTGCGCAGCCATGGCTGCAGCGTAACGGAACTGCACGGCAATCTGGAAAGCCGCAAGAGAAAGCAGGCCATGAAGGAATTCGCCGGCAGTGTAAAGACCTACGTCGTGGCGACCGATATCGCGGCCCGCGGCATTGACAACGATACCGTAACCCATGTCATTTCGTGCGGCTTCCCGAATGATCTCAACTTCTACGTGCACCGGGCCGGGCGGACCGGCCGGGCCGGGACAAAGGGCACCTGCTTTGCCCTGTATCATGAGGAAGATGACGCAGCGATCCGCAGCCTGATGAACCGCGGCATCCGCTTCGAACATCAGCGTTACCGCCAGAACGGCTGGCAGAACCTGCGGCCGTACGGGCAGAAGAAGCAGAAAAAAGATGATGCCATGGAAAAGCAGATTGCCATGATGATGACCAAGAAGAATACAAAGGTCAAGCCCGGCTACAAGAAAAAGCGCGCGGCCGCAATCGAAAAGCTCCAGCAGCAGAAGAAGCGGGAATTCATCCGGGCCAAGATCCGGGAAGAGAAGAAAGCCCGCTACCGGCAGAATGCACTCAGTCAGGCAGATCAGGGAAGAAAGAAATGATTCTCGGCTCGCATGTGAAAATGGGCGCCCCTGATTTCGTTGCCGGCAGTGTGAAGGAAGCTTTGAGCTATGGGGCCAATGCCCTGATGCTGTATACCGGGGCCCCGCAGAATACCCGCCGCCGGCCGGTGGATGAGCTGCATATCCCCGAAGCAAGACAGCTGATGGCAGATAACGGCATTGCCCTCGAACATCTGGTTGTGCACGCGCCGTATCTGATCAATCCGGCCAACTCCGTCAAACCGGAAGTGGCTGAACTGGCTGTGGAATTCCTGCAGTCGGAGATCGAGCGGACCGCGGCAATCGGCGCCAGCTATATTGTGCTGCACCCGGGTTCCTATACAACTACCGATATGGCGACCGGCATTGCGACTGTCATCAGTCAGCTCAACCGGCTGCCGGAGATCCCGGACGGGATTGTGATCTGTCTTGAGACCATGGCCGGCAAG
>JAFWEA010000095.1 GCA_017543005.1 Solobacterium sp.
AAGACGAAATGACATTCAACAGTATGAATTTAGATGAATTCCATGATGTCTGGGTCTTTGCCGAACAGCGTCAGGGAGAACTGATGCCGGCCGTGCTGGAACTGATCAGCGAAGGCCGCAAGCTGGCGGATGAGCTGCACTGTGAGCTGCATGCCATCCTGCCGGGTCATGATGTGGAAGCGCTGGCGGAAAAGCTGGGCGGCTATGGGGCCGACAAGGTGCTGATCTATGACCACGAACTGCTGAAGGACTACCGGACCGAGACCTATACCGAAGTGATTGCCCAGGCTGTGGAAGCGTACAAGCCGGAAATCCTTCTGTTTGTGGCTTCGAATATCGGCCGGGATCTCGCCCCGCGGTGTGCGGCAAGGCTGCACACGGGTCTGTGTGCGGACTGCACGCATCTTGATGTGGACCTTGGCGGTTATATCGATTTCCTGCGGAAGGAATCTTCCGTGGATGTGGACAATACGAACTTCGAATCCAAGATGTTCGATGTCGAAAAGAACCTGAAGATGACCCGGCCGGCCTTCGGCGGTCACCTGATGGCGACGATTGTCTGCCCGCGTTTCCGTCCGGCCATGGCTACGGTCAGACCCGGCGTCATGAAGCTGCGGGAATACAGCGCGGAAAAGGCTGCGGCTGTTAAGGTCGAAAAGCCGGCATTCCGGCTGGATGAAAGCGACGTTCAGACTGAGATCATCGAAATCGTGAAGTCTTCCCGGAAACAGGTTGACCTGATCGGGGCGGACGTCATCGTTTCCGTCGGTCAGGGCATTGCCAAAGACGTCGAGAAGGGCCTCGCGCTGGCGGCAGAGCTGGCCGATGAACTGAGCGGCGTGCTTGGAGCGACGAGAGCCGTCATTGACAACGGCTGGCTGAGTGCCGACCACCAGGTCGGGCAGACCGGCAAGACGGTCCGGCCGAAGATCTATATTGCCCTGGGCATATCCGGGGCGATCCAGCACAAGAGCGGCATGCAGGACAGCGAGTGCATCATTGCCGTAAACAAGGCAGAGAATGCGCCGATCTTCGAGATTGCCGACTATGGCATCGTCGGGGATCTGTTCGATGTCACCCCGAAACTGATTGAGGAGATCAGAAAGGCAAAACAGTAATGGAACTGCAGGAAAAGACCCTGACCCAGGCCTTCCGGGAAACCGTCAGAAAGTACGGTGACCGGCCGGCTGTCCGGGATATCCATGAGACACTGACCTATGCGCAGCTGGCGGAACAGGTAGAACACCTGGCCGGGTCTTTTCTGCTGTTCGGGTACGGCTATGGCGTCCATATCGGCGTCCTGGCTGCCAACGGCATTCCGGCTCTGACGGCATATCTGGCCGCCTGGGAAATCGGGGCCGTAGTGGTCCCGCTTAACATACATTTTACTGACCGGGAACTGAATGACTGTCTGGAGCAGGCCGATGTACAGCTGCTGCTGAGTGACCGCCCGGTTGAAACGGAGGTGCCGGTGTGGCTGCTGCATAACCTGCCGGAGACCGTCTATTCCAGTGTTCATTCCTTTGTCAAACCGTATGATACCGATATGATCCTGTTTACGAGCGGTACTTTGGCCCGGCCAAAACCGGTGCTGAGCACGCATTTTGCCCGGTATAATACCGCCGTCAGCCAGATGGAAGCGCTGGAATTGACCGAACAGGACAGTCTGGTGGCCGTTCTGCCGATGTTCCACTGCTTCGGTCTGACCGCCACGGTCCTGCCGGCCATCCTGGCAGGAGCGTGCCTGTGCTTCCCGGCTGACACGCACAGTTACAGTGTGCTGGACATGGTGGAAGCCGGGCGGTGTACGATCCTGACCGCTGTACCGTCGCTGTTCCTGGCAATCATGCGGCGGCAGGCAAACGAACCGCGGGATATCTCGAGCCTGCGGGCCGGGTATGTCGGCGGGTCGACCTACAGTGCCGATTTCCTGCAGAAAGCCGAAGCGTGCCTGGGCATGACGATCCTGCCGTCATTGGGACAGACAGAAGCGACCGCCGGTCTGACCACCGCGTCACTGTGTGATCCGTTTGAAGTAAGGGCAGCGACCATCGGCCATATCTTCCCGCATCTGGAATATCGGATTGAAGACGGGGAGCTGTGCGTCAGGGGCTATGCCGTGACTCCGGGTTATTACAAAATGCCGGAAGCGACCGCCGAAATTATCGATAAGGACGGCTGGCTGCACACCGGTGATCTGGTGCGGGAATGGAACGGCAATCTGATTTATGAAGGCCGCCGGAAGGAACTGATCATCCGGGGCGGGGAGAATATTTCACCGCTGGAGCTGGAAACCGCATTGCTCAATGACAGCCGCATCCGGGAGTGCAAGGTGCTCGGGGTGCCGGATCCGCACTGGACCGAGATTGTCTGTGCGAGTATCGTACCGGAGGAAGCTTTGAGTGAGGAAGAGGTTCTGGGCATTCTGAAAGACCAGGTGGCGGATTACAAACTGCCGCAGAAGATTGTCTTCCTCAAGAAACTGCCGCGGACTTCCACCGGCAAGGTAAATAAGCTGGAACTGCGGAAGATCATTGCCGAAGGGGAAAATGCCTCATGAGCCGGCAGGACTGGCGGCCGGCCAATCTGCTCAATCCCGTGCCGGCCGTGCTGATCACCTCATGTGATGAGCAGGGCAGATACAACGTCATGACCGCGGCCTGGGCCGGGACCGTCTGTTCGGACCCGGTCATGGTCAGCGTATCCATCCGCAAGAACCGATACAGCCACGACATCATTGCCCATAGCGGTGAATTCGTCATGAACCTGACCACCGAGGCGCTGGCCAAAGTCACGGACTTTGCCGGGGTCAGAAGCGGGAAGGACATCGACAAGTTTGCCCTGGAGGGCGAGATGAAACTCACTCCGCTCAAGGGGAAGATCGTGCAGGCCCCGGTCATTGCCGAAAGCCCCGTGGCCCTGGAATGCAGAGTGAGGGAAATCCTGGAGCTGGGCAGTCATGACATGTTCATTGCCGAAGTGGTCAATACCAGTGTCGATGAGACCTGCATTGATGAAAACGGCAGATTGAACTTAAGAAAAGCAGGACTGCTTGCCTATTCGCATGGGGAATACTATGCCCTGGGGAAGAAGCTCGGGACGTTCGGGTATTCGGTGCGGAAAAAGAAAAAGGGCCGTAAGAAACCCATCAGGAAGTAATTGAAGTCAGAAAGGAGCAGGACAGTGCGCAGACATTCCGCCCGCCGGACAGCCCTGATCATGCTGGTGATCGGCTTTGTGATCAGTGTGCTGGCGACAAAATTCTATATTGAGGACTCCTACGCCGAGATCGCTGAAGCCGGTCTGATCGGGACGCCGTCGGTGGTGGGACTGTTTGTGCTGCTCGGATTTGTCTGGATTGCGGGCATCATCATTTTCCTGATCCTTCACGTGATCCGCTTTATCCGGTACCGGAAAGAAGGGCTGACCTTCGGCTGGTTCCTGAAGGAACTGCTGATCTTCCTGCTGATGTCGCTGCTGTTTTTTCCGCTGGCGCTGGCAGCGATGTATGCCGGCAGTGCGCTGGTGAGTCTGCCCTGAGAAGTGAAAGACAAAAAGAAGAGGCCTGAGGATGATTCCTCAGGCCTTTTGCATATAAGGATGTTACAGACGGCCGCGGCGGTAGACGAAGTCCTCGCTGTGGTCGCTGAGGGCAAGTGCGGCCATGTTGTACAGGTTGAAGAACTGGGTGCCGTCATGCCACGGATCAGAGGTCTGCGGCGTCAGGCCGTAATTGCCGTTCATCTCACTGAAGGCGGACAGTTTCCGCATATAGCAGTAGGGCGCATCGGTATCCCGCTCCTTGTAGCGCAGGAACATGTTCAGCGTGTCATCCGCAAAGTGGAAGAGGGTATCAGCCAGGCTGTTCAGGCTGTAGGCCAGCTGCTGCATGTTCTTCAGATAGCAGTTTTTGTTCGCTTCCGGCAGGATCTCATTGACGACCTTGCGGACCTGTTCGATCGCTGTCTTGGCATCATCTTCCAGATGCTCGATCTGGGCAATCTTCTCCGTATACTTGTCCAGGACTTTCATCTTGGCCAGGACTGCGGACTTGATGCCATAGCTTCCATCGGCGTATTCCAGGAAACTGTCATAGGCCCTGGTGGCTTTGAACTGGGCCTGGTAATCGGCGATTCTGGCCAGATGATAGCCGCGGGCCAGTTCATCCTTACCCTTAGTCCGGTAATTCTGTTCATAGTAGGAGGCCGAACGGGTGGCATAGCGCTCCATGTTGTCCCAGGAGCGTTTCAGGAAGGCGGCCACTTCCTTCATGTCATTGTCGATCTTGGCATACTGATAGTCATCAAAGCCGGCTTCGAGGCAGTTGGCAGTCAGCCGCTGCAGCTGGAACCCGGTCTTGAGCGGGTACAGCATCATCAGCTTGCGCATCTCCTCCAATACCGGGGCGATGTACTGGCAGTCCTTGTAATAATGAATGGCGATGTCATAAGTGTGCTGATGTTCAGGGGTCAGGTCATGGAACCAGTTTGGCCGGGAGGTGCCCTGTTTGTGCTGTTCCAGCATGTCCTTGTTGTTCCGGATGAAATCAGGGATAAAGCCGCTGACCCCGAAATCATTCATCCACAGGGCGCTGAAGAAGCCGTCCGTATTGTCATAGTCACTGGCTTCCACCATCCGGTTCACGAGGGTGGTCACATTGTTGATGCGGGAGGTCAGGCCGGTGATTTCATTGTTCAGCTGGCCTTCATCCAGATTCATCCACAGGGAGGCTTCCTTCCCGTCCTGAATCTGCTGTTTGATCAGTTCCTGCTGTTCTTCATAGGTAAAGTTGATTTCGTTTGCCATTGTATTATCTCCAAACTGTCACGGTCAGAACCGGATTTCGTAGTCACGGATATACCAGCGGCCGCCGTTGGTCCGGATCAGGTTCCTTCTGACCGGGCTGCCGAGCTGCTTGCCGTTCTTGTCAAAGGAAACAGTCTGTACGGAAGCGTATTCCACCTTGTCGCCATAACGGGAGGCGATGCTCTGCTGTTCGGCACTGGACAGGAAGTAGGACTCCAGACCTGTCGAGTCACTGTAGCCCTTGACCACGGTGATCTCCGTGGCGTCTTTCACGACATTGGCATGCACATATTCGCCATGGAAGCGTTCCTGGTGCAGATCCCAGTGATACAGCATAAGATCCTGCTGGACCGGGTTTTCCCGGCGTTCTGGCTGGATGCAGTCGGTGTACAGATCGTAATTCTTTTCCTTGATGGCCTGCCGGAAGATTTCCACCAGATGTTCCGGCGTGACATCATCCGGTACGCTCTTTTCGGTATACCAGCTTTCCTTGATGGCTGCGACTTCTTCTTCGCCGACAAAGCGGCCGCTGTTCTCCTTGTCGCCGTCATACAGGCCCAGTACATGGCCCGGCACATACAGGGCAACCGGTTCCACGACCGGGGCATAGACCGGCGCGCCGACCTTGTTTTCGCCGGCTTCCGGGATTTCCATCGTGATGTCGGTGATTTTGCCCAGCAGCGTCCAGGTCTGCACTTCCATCATCGTGCTGTCCACCAGCCGGCGGTAGCGCTTGACCGCTTCGTAGGGGCCCAGCCACTTTCTTGTATCGATCTTGATGAAATACATGCCGGAAGAACGCTTGCCGACATGGATGTATTCCCCGGTAACCCCCATGAACTGGTTGGCCGGGTAACGGACTTCATCGAGAATGACATATTTGTCCGTCAGGTCACTAAGGCGGACCTCGGTGACATCCGGGGCCGGGAAGACCTTGTCCAGCAGTTTGTCGCTGTATTCGGCCGCCAGTTTTGTCCAGGCGTCCTCGCTTTTCTTTGCATACATGTTCCGCAGGTTTTCTTCATTGACCAGGTACTGAAGCATATCCGGGGTGATATCAATGAAGTTGCCGGAAGCCCCCATGATGCACTTCCTGGCCCGTTCAAACAGATTCTGCACCCGCGGATCCTGCGGGGCGAATTCATTGAGGATCATGATCCGGGACAGGGCGTCTTCCTTGGAACGGAAGATGCCGGTGGCACCGGCAGCCCGTTCGACTTCTTTTTCGAACTCTCTGAGATAATTCTCAGCCTGCTGGATGCGCAGGGTGAGATTTGTCTGGTTGACGTTGAACGTGGTTTTATCGACCATGAGCAGTCACTCCTTTCCGGTA
>JAFWEA010000096.1 GCA_017543005.1 Solobacterium sp.
ATCGGTAATATCCACTGGTTGACACGTTCAGATACCTGCAGAGATGGCTGATTTTATATTCTTCTTTCAGATCGTAGATGATCATATATCTCAGTGCTCTCCGTAATCTTTGCGGAGAGTCTTCACTTTTTTTAATATCGCATTCTCCATTTTCAGATGTTCGATCTGTTCGTCTTTGGATAGTTCATCAAGAATTACCTTTTTGGGTCTGCCTTTTCTGACACCATCTTTCTTTGAAGCTTTTCCTCTGTTGTCCTGTTTCAGCAGGTCAGGATCCTGGTGATAGAGTTTAACCCAATCACGTAATTGCTTGGATGACCTCAATCCCAGTCGGGCACTCAAAATGTCATAACCTCCATATTGTCCAGTAAAATACTTCTCGACAGCTTCCTTTTTGAATTCATATGAGTATTTATTGTTTGGCTTTCCTGCCATAGTAAAAGCACCTCCTGTACCTTGATTGTACATGAGGTGCTCTCAAGGGTCTTTTATGACTGTCCATTTTCAATGGGGCAGATCATATTACCAGTCTTTGATGGAAATCTCACCGGACTGCAGGGTCTGTACCGTGCCGTCCGGTTTTTTGATGAGGATATTGCCGTCATCGTTGATGGCTTCGGCCAGGCCGGTGTATACCCCGTTGTTATATGTATAGGTAATCTCCTTGCCCAGGACAATGGAATCACGGCGGTACAGATCCATCATGGCCGGATCATCCAGATGATCGATGTGATAGAGCAGGCGCTGGCGCAGGGTGGCAGCCAGGGCATTGCGGGAAATGCTCTCCGCTTCCAGGGAACCGGCAATGTGGCTGATATCATCCGGGAAGGCCATGGTGCGGCAGTTGATGCCGATGCCGATGATGACCGAACTGATCCGGCCGGTTTCAAAGTCGGTGACAGCTTCACTCAGGATGCCGGCGATTTTCTTTTTGCCCAGGAACAGGTCATTGACCCACTTGATGCCGGGCCGGATGCCGGTGACCGTTTCCACCGCCTCGACCGATGACACAGCTGCCGCCGGGGTGATGCGGGAAATATATTCCGTATGTTCCGGATGGATGATCAGCGAGAAATACAGACCGGAATTGCTCGGGGAATAAAACGAATGTCCCTGCCGGCCGCGGCCTGCGGTCTGGTGGTTGGCCAGCACCAGGGTGCCATGGGGTGCGTTCTGGGCCGCCAGGACCTTGGCATAGTTGTTGGTTGAATCAATTTCCTCAAATACATAGACCGGGGCGGTGATTTCCGGAACCATCCGGCTGACTGCCTCCGAGGACAGGAAATCGTTGTTTTCGGTAAACATATAACCGGAGGCGGAGGACACAATATCAAATCCTTCGCTTTTCAGAGCCTTGACGGCTTTCCATACCGCCGCTCTTGAAACATTGTAACGGGAAGCCAGTTCCTCCCCGTTGATCACCGTCATCGGGTGGAGGGAAAATTCCCGGAGAAGTTCGTCTTTTAGTGCCATAACAGCTGTCCTTTCAAACGATGTCATCGTACTCAATTCCCGGGCGGATCGCAAGTTTGAATCAGGACTATTGAACTTCAGATATAATAGAACTATGGAAAAGAAAAGAAGAATTGCCGTCATCGGTGCCGGTCCGGCCGGCTATACGGCTGCGAAGGAACTGCTGCAGGCAGGGTTCGCAGTGGATCTGTTTGATAAGGAAAAGGAAATCGGCGGAGCGGTCTATACCGGTATTCCGGATTTCCGCATGCCCAAGACATTCCTGCAGAAGGAATATGACACGCTGAAGGAACTGGGCGCCGGCCTGTATCTGAGTGAACCGGTGGACCGGGAAAAGTTTACAGAGCTGCAGAAAGAACATGACGGAATTCTCTGTGCCATCGGGGCGCAGGTGGAAAATACGTTTGGGTTTGAGACCGGCAGCGGGCTCGAAGCGGGGCTGACACTGCTGTATGACCTCAATATCCTTCATAAGGCAGAAGCCTATGGCGGATACCGGAAAGCCCTTGTGTGGGGCGGCGGTAACGTAGCCATGGACTGTGCCCGCAGTTTGATCCGGCTGGTTCCGGAAGTGACGGTGGTATACCGGCGGTCCGAAAAGGAAATGCCGGCCAGCGCAAAGGAAATCAATGACGCGAAAAAGGAAGGTGTGCAGTTTGCCTTTTTGACCAATATCAGGGAAATCGTGCGGGATGAAGCCGGCAGGGTAAAAGCTGCGCAGGTCATCCGCATGCGCCTGGGAGAACCGGATGAAAGCGGCCGGGCTTCCTTCCATGAGATACCGGGCAGTGAAGAAATCATGCCGGCCGATCTGATCATCATGGCCATCGGGCAGAAAGTGGACTTTACGCCTCTGGCTGAAGATCTTTCGATCGCAGCCGGACACGAAACAAATATCAGTCATGTGTGGACAGCCGGAGATGCCTGGACCGGGCCGAAGACAATCGGGGCTGCGGTGCAGGACGGCCGGGCAGCCGCGAAGGAAATCATTGCGGCATTTGAAAAGGAGGATGAATCACATGCGTAAAGATCTGGGAGTATTGACAGCTGTATTTCCGATGCCGGTCCTGATGGTGGCATCCTACGACGAAGAGGGCACGCCCGATGTCATGAACGCGGCCTGGGGGATGATCTGCGA
>JAFWEA010000007.1 GCA_017543005.1 Solobacterium sp.
CAGCAGTTCCCGGAATTCGGGATGCTTCTTCAGCGGCAGGTCACCATAGTGCTCCAGATGAACCGTCACATCCCCGCGGCACTGTCCCACCATGTTCAGGAACGCGCCCATATTGCGGACATTTACCAGTTTGATCATATTGTGTACCTCCTTGTGTACGCTATGATAATATGGTAATTCCTCATTATTTATTATAAGATTCTATGCGGAATTATATAACAATATCGCCAGAAAGGAGGATATATGCCGATTTCATCCTCACAGGTGCCGGTTGACGCAAGAGGCCGGGAGACCAAGAAACACGGGACAGACCAGTTCCCGATCGCTGCCTACCGCAGCACCCTGCACTACCCGGTGCCATGGCACTGGCATGAAGATCTGGAGGCCGGTCTGGTCCGCCGCGGTACGGTGCGCCTGTCAGCCGGGACGGAAGAATACCTGGTTGAAGCAGGCCAGGGCTTCCTGCTCAATGCCGACCTGATTCACAGCATCCACCGCAGCACCCGGGAATCATGTGAATTAATATCACTGGTCTTTTCCCCGCGCATCATCGCCGGAAGTATGGAATCCGTGTTCTGGCAGAAGTACATGGCCCCGGTGCTCAGCGGCAGGGCCCCGCGGGTGCTGATCCTGAACGAGGACAGCCCCTGGCACAGCCAGATCCGCCAGGACATCGAAACGGCCTGGGAAGCCCTGGAACAGGAACCGGCCGGCTATGAATTCAAGGTGCGCACGGCCCTGTCCGACAGCGTCTTCACCCTGTCGCAGCACCTGCCGGACATCACCTCCGGACCCGATCGCCGGCAGCTCCGCGAAGAAGAGCGGATCATGGTCATGCTGGCATTTATCGAAGATCATTTCAGCGAAGAGATCACCCTGAAACAGATCAGCAGTGCTGCTTCGATCAGCGAGAGCGAATGCCTGCGCTGTTTCCGCCATGTCCTGCACACTTCGCCGGTCCGCTATCTGAAGCTGCTGCGCATCCGCAAGGCGGCTGCCCTGCTGCAATCCACCGGCATGAAGATCAATGAAGCCGCTGCCCTGTGCGGGTTTCTGGACATGAGTTATTTTTCCGGAACGTTCCGGAAGTATTACGGCATGACACCGACGGCCTGGCGGAATCAATTCCACAGCCTGCAAAATGAATAAAAAAAGATCACACCTGATTCGGGTGTGATCATTTCTTATGTTCAGTGTCTGCCGAACGCCGTGAATCCGCACAGCATGATGAATTCAGGCAATGCCGGGCCGCTCCACAAGCCTGCCGGTGTATTATCCCCGGTATTCGGTACAACCGGAGGTCTCGGGGTCGGGGTCGGCGTTGGCGTCGGGGGTGGTGTCGGCGTCGGCGTCGGTGTTGGTGTTGGTGCCGGCGTCGGGGTCGGCGTTGGGGTTGGTGTTGGCGTCGGTGTCGGGGTCGACTGCGGTGTAAGTTTGTTGACGATCTCAAAGCCGGTCTCAGCATTGCCGGAAATATCCGGTTCATACAGGTCAACCCGGGTTTCGGTGACACTATAGACAATGTCCCTGTCCCCGGATTTCTTCGGCAGACCGGCAAATGTCACGGTCCAGTCAGTCTGTCCGGAAACCGTCCTGGTATCAATTTCTTTATTGTCGGCCAGAAGATGCACAGTCACGCTGGCAGGACGTTTTTTATCCTGGTCATTATTGTCCTCCCATATCTTTGTGACGGTTATGTCTATCGTCTCATCGCGGGTGTTTTCAATGTTGTTGTATCCGGCTGCCGGTTCTTCGGATGTCTCAGAACCGTTGCTGTAGGCTGTCGTATAACCGCTGACCGGCTGTTCCCTGACCGTATAGACATATTCTTCCCCTGCCGCGTTTTTCAGCGGGAGGTCCGTGAACTCGTACTTCCAGTCATCCGCTGCCGTGACTTCGGCGGTGCGGTATACTGAACCGTCCCGCAGCAGTTCCACGGTGATGGATGCCGGCCGGTCATCCGCTGTATCCCCGATCCATGTCTTTTCCCCGCTCAGGCTTGTAGAAGTGAATTCATTGGTGATGGAGAAATCCTCGGAGGTGTATTTCCAGACCAGATTCTGCGAATTCGGATACGGATTGTGCGCGGATTCCGGCAGCGCGCCGCCCTGCAGTTCCTGCACGGCATACGTGGGCAGGGACGCGGTATAGGCATTGGCAAATGAACTCCCGCTGTACGGAACGATATCATCTACCTTGAAGCCGTAATAA
>JAFWEA010000097.1 GCA_017543005.1 Solobacterium sp.
ATCTTTCAGGAATGAATTAACGGACCGCCAAGCCCTAGCATTAATTCATTCCTGAAAGGTTCCTAGGTGTTCCCTTTCCAGAACGAATTAATTATACCGTTATTAGCGTTGTTTACCAACGCAGTGCAAATTGGGACTTTTGAATAAAAAAGAAAACCGGCAGTGCCGGTTTTCATCTGTCAATCTGTCTGTTCCAGTTCCCCGTCATTGGGCATGATGGCCTTCGGCCGGATGCTCTCCATGAACCATTCTACGGACTTGGGATCCTCATGGTTGAAGATCAGGCTCTTCTCAAGGTCGAGTGACCGCATGCTTTCCATTTCACCCGGGGTCAGTTCGAACCCGAAGACATCAAAGTTCTCCGCCATCCGCTCGGCATGAACGGACTTCGGAATGACAACAATGCCTTCCTGCATCAGGAAGCGCAGGGCGACCTGGGCTGCCGTGCAGGAATGCCGTTCGGCAAAGGTCAGCAGCAGGGAATCCTTGAAGATATTATTGCGGCCTTCCGCAAACGGACCCCAGGACTGCACCGCCACACCGAGCTTGTCGGCATAGGCACGCAGGACCTTCTGCTGATAGAACACATGGGTTTCCACCTGGTTGATCATCGGCTTGATTTCGGCAAACGTGCAGAAATCGATCAGCCGGTCGGCATAGAAGTTCGAAAGCCCGATAGCCCGCAGCTTGCCGGCTTTGTAGGCGTCTTCCATTGCCCGCCATGTCCCGTAGACATCGTTGTACGGCTGGTGGATCAGCATGAGATCCAGGTAATCCGTGCCGAGTTTCTGCAGGGATTCATCAATTGAAGCCGCCGCCTTTTCATACCCGCCGTTGGTGATCCAGATTTTGCTGGTCAGGAAGAATTCCGAACGGTCAATACCGCTGGCGGCAACTGCTGCCCCGACACCCTCTTCATTGCCGTAGGCCTGGGCAGTATCAATCAGGCGGTAGCCGATATTGATCGCATCCGCGACACAGCGCTGGGTTTCGGCCGGATCAATCTGATAGACGCCATAGCCGAGCATCGGCATTTCGACGCCGTTGTAAAGTGTTTTGTATTCCATGGTGCCTCCTCCTTCTTCTGCCATGACATGGCTTTTCTTCATTGTAGCGGACAGCCGTATTTTCTGTCGATAAAAAGTCATAAAACAGGCAGACAGCAGAAAAAAAACCTGTAACAGTCTTGCCCCTGTTACAGGCTCCGGCTTATCCGGAAGCCGCCATGCGCTCGCTGAGAAATGATACCTTTTCGGCAATCACTTCGCAGTTGTAGTATGTCCGGTCGTTTTTTTCATATACGGTTGCCTGCAGGCGGCCCTTGATGCCGACCAGGCTCCCCGGATGACAGAGACTGGCACACTCTTCGGCAATCCCCTTCCAGAGGGTTACCTGGAAGATATCGGAAGACAGCGACCCGTCTTCATTGCGGAAACTGCGGTCTGCCTCCACCAGCATGTGGGCAATCGTATTGCCCTTCGGGGTGGTACGGATTTCCGGTTCGCGCACCACTTTGCCGACCAGTACACATTGATTGATCATGTATCGTTCACCTCCTGATGTGATCCCGTGTACCTGGAATGATACGGAGGTGAAGCCCTTCTTTCAAACCGGCGGATCTGTGCCCGGCGGGATAAAAAAACAAATACCATTGACGGTATTTGTCTGTTCAGACGATTGTCAGCAAATTCGGCCACTCAGGCCTGCGGCATGTTGCGGTCCTTGCGGATGTCCCGGCGGGCCTTTTTGAGATCATCGCTCCACTTGCAGACGGAGCCGCATTCACTGCAGACACCCGAGCAGCTGCTCCGGTGCGTACGCAGATACCAGATATCCGCTGCCACCAGGACGATGACGGCGAGCAGAACCAACCATGAAGCCAGATTCATACGCATGCCCCTTTCGTATCTGTATCATAGCAGGCCGGTACCGGAAGTCAAGTGAACCTCCCCTCCCTGCGCTAACGCTAAGAGGAAGGGGCTTCCAAGACACCTGCGGTGTCTCAGACTTTCGTCTTTGTGCAGATACAGTCTCTATCCAGACAGAAAGAACATGTTCTTTCTGTCCCGACAGAACCAACTGCACAAGAGACTTATGTCGGGATATTACAGAGCCATAGCGTCATTGATACGCCAAAGATCTGATAATGTCCTTCGGGTTCCACTCCCGATATCAGGA